>PACV01000065.1 GCA_002702875.1 Flavobacteriaceae bacterium | reverse complement strand
TGAAGCTAATATTCGTATTACTTGACAATCATCTTTATATGCCACTCCCGTTAAACCGTCTAAAGTAGACCTTACTAACTTATCTAAATCGTTTTTTTTGATAACGTAATGTTGCGGAGCTTTATTTTTTACCTCTCCTTTACTGTTAAAATCTGATTTACGACGTTTAAGTTTAAATACTAACTTCACCTCGCAAGGTCCCTCGATAGGTGTTTTAATAAATTTCCCCGCAACTTTATATACAAGACTCCGCCATGTTTTCACACGTTTGCAAGATTCGATTAAACGACCCCCGCCCAGATAAGTTTTACTACCCTGCGGAGCGGGCTCTATTCCGTTTACGTTAAAGTTATAAAATGTCATTTAATCCACAGGGTTATCCCTTTACAGCTTTACCTACAAATCTTAGAGGAAAAATACAGCCTAATCAATTAGCTGTTTTATGGGTTATACAAAGTTACGCTAGTAAAGACGAGCAAGAATGTTATCCCTCTTTAAATACAATTGCTAAGTCGGCTTGTATGTCTAAAAGGACCGCTCAAAAAATAGTAAACCAATTAGTTTCGTTAGGTTTATTAGAAAGAAAACATCAGCACGGAAAGAACGGGGAACAGGGTAGTAATTTATATAAAGTTACTATTTGGCACTTAGCAAATGTCCCAGAACCCTCTATCCATAGGCGTGGCAAATCCTGCACCCCCGCAAAATCTGCTATGGCCCCTACGCAAAATCTGCACCCCCCCATAGCAAATATTGCCACCAAACAAGATGTATATAAACTAGATACAAAAGAACTAAATAAAAATACTAAAAAAGAATATTCCGAAGAATTTAGTTTGTTTTGGCTAACTTACCAAACTATTAATAAAAAAGCTTCGGGGCAAAATAAACCTAAAGCATGGGCCGAATATAAAAAAGCTTTAAAACACCGTAATAGTGATTATTTATTAAAAGCATTAAAAAAGGCAAAAATAGACCAAAATAAAACTGAACAGCAGGGAGGTTTCGCGGCTTGTTTTCCAAACGCGTTTCGGTGGTTACGCGATCAAAGTTATGAAGGCTTAATAAACGAGGTGGCAACTAATAAACAAAACGCTACACTAAGTAAACCTTCGGAAGAGATTCCGAGCGGTTGTCCTTTTTAACTCCCCGCTATGACTTTTAGTTACCGTAGAAAATCACCCGACCGCGATACTACTTTTTACATTCCAAAAGTAGAGTGTTTTGCCTGTAATGACTCCGGCATAGTTACTAACGGCGATAATTTAGTTAATAAATTTATACCGGATTATGATAGAGGGCCTAACGGGGAAATTAGGGGCGGGCAAGATTTAGCTATTATTTGTCATTGTAAAGCCGCTTATGGCACCGATGAAAATACCGGTTATAGAGAAAATAACGGCCAAATAAGGGAGGTACAAAATATTTATGGCGTTTATCAAGCTTTAGGTTGTTCTTTAGAAAAAGATAAAGTCCGTACTATTCATTTAGAAAGAAAAAAAGGTTGGGAAAAAACAGCTAAAGATATAAACGAAATAAGAAATAAAAGAGCTAAAGGCGAAAAAGTTGATACTCCTTATTACATTCAAGTCGTAAAAGAAGAATTAGGTAATATAAATAATATATTTAATTTTCCTAGATGACCAAACTAAACGATTTAAAAAGCGATCATAAAAACGCTAGAAAAAGAACCGACAGGTCCGCTACTCTTATAAAAAATTCTTTAGAAAAGTTTGGGGCCGCACGTTCTATTGTTATAGACGAGGAAAATAGGATATTAGCCGGTAACGGTACTGTAGAAGGGGCTAAAAAAGCCGGACTTAGTAACGTTAGGGTTATTGAAACCGATGGTAATGAAATTATTGCCGTAAAAAGAACAGGTCTTTCAGAAGATGAGAAAGTTGGTTTAGCGTTAGCCGATAACCGTTCTAGCGATCTATCCGAGTGGGATAATGATATGTTGCAACAACTATCGGAAGAACACGATATAAGCGATTGGTTTAATATTAAAGAGCTAAACGACTTAGTAGAGGTAGAAGAAAAACCTAAACAAAGCGGCATTTTAGCCGAGCGTTTTGGTATTCCTCCCTTTAGTGTTTTAAATGCTCGTGAAGGTTGGTGGCAAAAACGTAAAAAGTCTTGGTTAGAACTAGGAATACAATCTGAAATAGGTCGCGATGATGAACTAACTTACACTATAAGTAAAGGCGATGTTGGTAAAAGAATAGTTAAAGCTGGTGGTGCTACTTCGATATTTGACCCCGTATTAGCCGAGTTAGTTTATAAGTGGTTTAGTAATGAAGATTCTTTAATTTTAGACCCGTTTGCGGGCGGTAGTGTTAGAGGTGTAGTAGCCGGTTTATTAGATAGAAAATACTTTGGAATAGACCTAAGAAAAGAGCAAATAGACGCTAATTACCTACAAAAAACATCATTATGCCCCGAAAAAGACGTAAGTTGGGCCGTAGATGATGCCTTAAATCTTTCTAATTACTTTGATGACGAGGTAAAAGCAGACCTTATTTTTAGTTGTCCTCCTTACGCTGACCTAGAAAAATATAGTAGTGACCCTAGAGATTTAAGTGCTATGACTTACGAAAACTTTAAAAAAACCTATAGAACTATTATTGCTAACGCCTATAAAAACTTAAAAGATAATCGTTTTGCAAGTTTTTTAGTAGGAGAGGTAAGGGACAAACATGGTCACTATTATAATTTTGTTGCCGATACTATAAATGCCTTTATAGATGCAGGGTTTACTTACTACAACGAAATAATATTAGTAACGTGCGTAGGTAGTTTGCCTTTACGTTGCGGTAACGGTTTTAAAAAGTCTCGTAAATTAGGAAAAACTCATCAAAATTTATTAGTTTTTGTAAAAGGCGACCCCGTTAAGGCAACTGAGTACTGTGGCACCTGTGAGTTTGCAGACCCCGAAGAATTTAACGACGATTTAGGCGAAGTTTTAAAATGATAGCTGACCCCGTAGTAGAAAAAATAGACGGTATTTTTGTAGTAAGAGACGATTTTATAAAAGGTGGTACAAAACGTTGTTTTGCCGATAAATTAATTTACGGTTTTGACGAGGTAGTTTATGCGTCGCCCGTTTATGGTGGTGCACAAATAGCTTTGGCTTACGCCGCTAAAGAACTTAATATAAACTGCACTATTTTTTGTGCAAAAAGAAAAGACCCGCACCCCCGTACTTTAGAAGCTCATAACGCCGGAGCTAAAATAGTACAAGTTCCCGCCGGATATTTATCTAATGTAAAAGCTAAAGCCAAAACTTATTGCGAAAGAACCGGTGCTTATTTATTACCTTTCGGGTTAGAAACTCAACTAGCTAATCAAGCTATAGAAGCTAGAGCTAAAATAGTACAAAATTTTATTGGCGAAGAGTTAGATCAAGTTTGGAGCGTAGCCGGTTCCGGTGTACTTATTAGAGGTTTAAATAAAGGTTTAAAAAGTAAATCTTTTAACGTCGTACAAATAGGCCGTAAATTATCTAAAAGTGACGTAGCTAGTTCTAATATTTTTATACACCCGCTCGACTTTAGCCAAGATTCTAAAGTAAACCCGCCTTTTCCAAGTTGTAGTAATTACGACGCAAAAGCTTGGGAATATGTAAAGAAATACGGCAACTCTAAAACTTTATTTTGGAATGTAATGAAATAAATACGCTACCCTATTAATAAATATAATTTTTATTTTGTCCGCTAATAGAATTACACAGGCAGAAACAGAGTTAAGAGTAGCGAGGTGTGCAAGGATTATTGCTAACGGTGGAAGGCGTTCGGATTGTATTCGATTTGGGGCGGAGAACTGGGGGGTTGGAGAAAGAACGATAGATCGCTACCTAATGAAGGCTAGAGAGCAAATAAAGGCTGATTGGGATATAGAGCGACCCCAAATGGTGGCCGATCTTTTGGCCCAATGTAGCACCTTACAAATGGAAGCTAGAAGAAGCGGTCAATATCACATCGCTTTAGGTGCTATAAATACGGCGGCTAAATTAGCCTCTCTTTGCTCATGAGTATTTTAGAAACTGTAAAGCAAGGGCATATATTACACGGCGAAGGATTATTCGAATTACCAAGCGTAAAAGAGGTGCAAGCAAAAGTAAATAAGGACCTTTTACCGCACCAAGAAAAGTTTTGCTCCGACACTAAACACCGTAAATTAGCTCTCGTATGTGGTTTTGGTGCCGGTAAAACTTACGCCTTAGTTAGTAAAAGTATAATTTTAGCTTCGATGAACGTCGGTTGTATTAGTGCAATATTTGAACCTACGGCTCCCATGTTAAGGGATATTCTTATGCGTACTATGAATGAATTATTAGAAGAGTGGGAAATACCTTTTACTTTTAGAGCTAGTCCACTTCCGGAGTACCAACTTCAATTTAAAGAAGGCATTCATACAATTTTATTGCGTACTATTTTGACTTATCAAAGATTACGAGGGCAAAACTTATGTGCGGTAGGTTTCGACGAAGCCGATACGGTTAACAAACGTGACGCGGAGCAAGCAATGAATATGGCGTTAGCTAGACTTAGATCAGGTAAGGTTCAACAATTTTACGCTACTACTACTCCCGAAGGTCATTCGTGGGCGTTCGATACTTTCGAAAAAAATGCTAAAGCCGATACGCGGCTAATAAAAGCTAAGTCGACCGATAATCCATTTTTGCCCGAAGGATTTGTTGATTCTTTACTTGAAAATTATCCTCCCCAACTAATACAGGCCTACCTAAACGGAAACTTCTGCAACTTAACTACCGGTCAGGTCTACGATAAATTTAATCGAAGCGAACACGTTTTAGCTAACGAGCCTTTTGTAGATGACAACGAGCCTTTACGAATAGGAATCGACTTTAATATTGGAAATATGAACGCTGTTATCGGCGTAGCGGTTGGGAATAAATTTATGGTTATAGATGAAATCGCTAAAAGTCACGACACAGATTCAATCGCTAAAGAAATTAGAGGGCGTTACCCCTTTAACAAAATCTATATATATCCAGACGCTTCGGGCGGAAACCGAAGTACAAATGCTTCTAAGACCGATATCCAAATTTTAGAAAGTCACGGTTTTATTAATCAAAGTGCTTTATCCAACCCGCCCGTTAGGGATAGGGTAAATAGCGTTCAAGGAATGTTTCTAAATGCTAAAGGCGAAAATAGATTAATGATTTCTAAAAAAGCCGTAAAACTTATTGAATGTTTAGAATTGCAAAGTTATAACGAAAGGGGAGAACCCGATAAAGATGCGGGTTATGATCATATGAACGACGCTCTAGGATATATAACTTGGCGGTTGTTCAATCCCTTACACATGGGTGCGGGTCGTCGAACCGGAATTAGGCTTTATTAAGATTATTGTCTAAAATAAAAACAAACTAAGAGGTCAAAGTGTACTCAGGTTACAACCACTATAATAGGCAAACTAATAGGCAAGGTAATGATATAGACGACCCTAATAATACTTGGTTTGCTCAGGAACCTCATTGGACATTAATAGAAGATTTACTAGGCGGTACATATCAAATGCGAAGTAAGCATAGAAAGTATTTGATGCAAGAACCTAGAGAGCTAGACGAAAGTTACGATAATAGACTCGCCCGTAGTGTTTGCCCTCCTTATTACATCAGATTAGAACGTATGCTTGCCGGTATGCTAACCCGTAAACCTGTAAGGCTAAACGATACCGCCGATAATATTCGTGAGCAACTTTTCGATATTGATTTACAAGGAAATGATTTAAACGTTTGGACCTACGAAACTACTCGTAAAATGATACGTTACGGCCATATAGGAGTTTTAGTAGATGCCCCCGCTTCGGGTGCCGGCGGTAGACCTTATTGGGTAACGTATACGCCGCGTGACATTTTAGGATATAGAACCGATATGATCGACGGTCAAATCGAACTAACGCAACTACGTCTTAAAGAAAAGGTTGCCGAGCCGGAGGGTCTTTACGGTGAAAAAATAGTAGAGCAAGTTAGGTTACTTACCCCTGATAGTTTCGAAATACACCGTAAAAATAGTAATGGCGTATATGTAAAACATGATGAAGGCCGTATGTCTTTAGGCCGCATACCTTTTTCCGTTGCTTATAGTAACCGTCTTAACTTATTAGAAAGTAGACCGCCGATGTCGGATATAGCCGAACTAAATTTAAAAGCTTATCAAATACAAAGCGATCTTGATAATCAATTACATATAAGTGCCGTTCCTATGTTGGCTTTTTATGGCTTTCCCCAAAACGCGGAGGAAGTTTCGGCGGGCGTAGGCGAGGCGATTGCTTTTCCTCCCGAAGGTAGAGCAGAATATATTGAACCCGATGGCAAAAGTTACGAGGCTCAGTTTAAAAGGTTAGAAAAATTAGANGGNCAAATAAACGAATTAGGATTAGCNGCGGTATTAGGTCAAAANCTTTCNGCNGAAACNGCNGAGGCAAAACGTATAGACCGTTCGCAAGGCGACTCGACAATGATGGTNGTGGCCCAACAAGTACAAGATATGATTGATAACTGCCTTAAGTTTCACGGTCAATATTTAAACTCCGAAGCCGGTACTTGTTTTGTTAATAGAGACTTCTTATCGCAACGTTTAGAGCCACAAGAAATACAAGCCTACTTACAGCTATATACTTCTGGCTCTATTACGCAAAAGACATTATTAGACCAACTTACCGAAGGGGAAGTATTAGGCGATGAATTTGATGTAGAGGAAGAAGTCGAGGCTACCCAAAGCGGAGGTTTAGTAGAAATGGCTAGACCTACTTCGCAAGCCGAACCCGACGAGCCTACAGAAGAAGATGACGCGGCTTAAAAATGTCTATTCCGGAAAGTTTTTATAGAGAGGCTATTGACTTAAATAGATATAGCAACCGGATAGCACGCCGTATTGTAACAAATTACAACGATATAATTTTAGACCTTACTTTTAAATTAGCGACTATAGACGAGGTAACTTCGCCGGCTACCGTAGCTCGAATAAGAAGTATGCTTTTACAAATGAAAGAAAGTTTAGAGGGTTGGTCGGTAGAAAATACTGCTTATGTAGCAGACCAACTTCAAAGTCTTTCTTTATTCCAAAGCGACTTTGTTCGAAATGAATTACAAAAAGCTTTACCGGTAGGTGCCGCAAACGTTAATAGCGTACAAATATCCGGCGATTTTGCCCGCAGTATTGTTTATACCGACCCTACCGAAATAAATGTTTTAACTTTACCTACCTTAGAAAGTCAAGTAAGACGTACTTTTAATTTAACTGCCGCTAAAGGCTCGGCGATAACTTTACCTAACGGCGAAGTGGTAGAAAAAGCTTTTCGGGGTATAGCCGCTTCGCAAGCCGAGTTTATATCTAGAGAAATTAGAGTCGGTATTACCGAAGGAGAATCTATACCGCAAATAGCTAAACGTTTAAGGGGTCGTTTGCAGTTTGGTAAAAACCAAGAGATGACGGCAAAAGCTCAAGCTTTAGCGGGTGGAACCGGAATAAGGTTAGCTAATAACCAAGTAAGGACTATCGTAAGAACTTCCGTAAACCAAGTACAAAATATGGCAAGCCAAGCCGTTTATATGGCCAACCAAGATGTCACTAAAAAATACGAATACGTCGCGATATTAGATGCAAGGACTACGGCCTTATGTGGAAGTTTAGACGGTAAGCATTTCGAATACGGTAAAGGACCTATGCCGCCACAACATTTTAACTGCCGTTCGAGTACCGTACCGGTAATAGATGATGAAGATTTACGTCGTAGGTTTCCCGATACTAGACCGAGCGAAGTAGGTAGGGTGCCACAAGATGTTAGTTATCCTAACTGGCTAAAAGATAACCCCGATATGCAAACTAAAGCTTTAGGTAATAAAAAAAAGTTTTTTAATTATCTAATAAATACAAAAAAAGAAAGTCCCCGTAATGCCTTGCGTAAAATAATAAGTGAAGACGGAACCGAGCTAAGTTTAAGAGAATTAATAGAAAAATATCCAAAAGTCGGATAAACTAAATTTAGTTGCTTTTAAAATTATGCCTTCACACTACGGAAAAATGGGTACGACTAAAAAGAAAAAGAAAATAAAAAAAGGTGGTAAAAAGTAATGGCATCAAAGTTATTTGAAAAGCTCTCAAAAGGCAAGCAAAAACCTAAAGTAAAAAAAGATGAGCCGAAAACTAAGAAGAGTAGCAAGGGATAAAAAAACCGGTGTCCCTAAAAAATATCTAAGTGGCTCTAAAAATAGGGCCGCTAAAGCTGCGGAAATAAAAAAAACCGCCGAACTTTATAAAAAAGGTTTATTTATAGATATAAAAGCCGTACAAAAATCAAGGGTTGAACAAAATGTCAACAAGACCAAAAGCAAAACCACTAAACGCAAGCGTCGTAAAAGCACTTAAAAAAAAGGCCGAAGGCACTAAATTTAAGTACGGCGAATTAGCTGCTGTATATAGAAAAGGTCAAGGTGCTTATTTAGGCGGTGGCTCTAGGAATGTAAGTATGGCGGCGTGGGCTATGGGTCGTGTTAATAGTTATATGCGTGGCGATAAAGCAAGGACCGTAGATATGGCTATTTATAAAAGATATAGGAAAAAATGATGCCTTATTCTAAATATTCCGCAAAACAAAGAAGATTAGCCGCCGTTGCACCTCCACGAAGAAAAATAACGGCTGCCGATCTTGCTAAACTTAGGAAAAGAAAAAAGAAGAAAAAATGAAAAAGAAAAGAAAAAACGTAAAACTTAGAAAAGAGCATAAAAGTCCTACCGGTGGCCTTACTAAAAAAGGAAGGGAAAAAATAAATAGAGAGACGGGTAGTAATTTAAAAGCTCCGGTTACAAAAACTAAAAATTTAACTAAATCCGAAAAAGCTAGAAAAAAATCCTTTTGTGCAAGAATGGCAGGCGTGAAAGGTCCTTTAAGAGATAAAAAAGGTCGAAAAACAAGAAAAGCTTTAGCTTTAGAAAAATGGAACTGTTAAATATTTAGCTTATTTTGATAAATGGTAGTATAACTATTATTAATACTTAGTTTACGGCTATTTTATGTCTGAAGAAAACAAAGAGGTGGCTACGCCCCCTTCTAATAACAACGAAATCGAACTTCTTAAAGAATCAGTTAAAAAATTAGAAGCTAAAAATTACGAGCTTATAGGTAAATTAAAAAACCAAAAAGAAGAAAAATCGGTTCCCGATGATTACGAAAGTCTGTTAGCGTTTAAACAAAAAAGGGAGCAAGAAGATTTAGAAAAAGCCGGTAAATATGAAGAATCAAAACAGGCTTTAGAACAACAGTATCGCGACCGGTCCGCCGAAGATAAAAAACGTATCGAAATTTTAGAGGCTAGAAATAAAGAATTAGAACTTATAACGCCCGCTTTACAAGCTTTGACCGAAATAACTCACGACCCCGAACTTGTTTTAAATAATTTAGTACCTAAAGAAAAAATACAAATAAAAGACGGGGTGCCGGTAGTCGTTGACGGTTATGAACAACTGCCGGTACAAGAGTTTGTAAAAAATAAATTAGAAAAAGAAAAACCTTATTTACTTAAAAATAAAACTATTAGCGGAGGCGGTGCCCCCGTAGCTAGACCCACTAACGATAATTTTAGCGAAGAGATGCTAAAACCATTTTTAAAAGAAACCGAAAGCTTAGTTGAACAACGCCAAATTTACCTAAAGGATAAAGAACTTTGGCAAAAGTTGAGAGATGTTGCAAAATCACGCTAGTATATAACAAATGGTAGAGCTACGCCGAGCCAGATAGGGTTACGCCCACACCGTAAATTTATTTCTTAAAAACATGGGAGTTTTGAGGAGCGATTTAATCATTCCAGAGATTTTTACTCCGTATGTCATAGAGCAAACAACACAAAGAGATTCGTTCCTTGCTAGTGGTGTGGTCGCTCCTATGGCCGAGTTAAATGCTACTGAGGGTGGTGACTTCGTTAACGTGCCTTTTTTCTCTGCGAACCTAACCGGAGACTTTGAGGTTTTATCTGATTCTAGTTCTTTAACACCTAGTAAAATTACTACCGACAAACAAGTTGGTGTTATTTTACATCGTGGTAGAGCTTTCGAATCTCGTGACTTAGCCGCTTT
>PACV01000064.1 GCA_002702875.1 Flavobacteriaceae bacterium | reverse complement strand
AATAATTGGGAAAATATCTCAAATAGATTTGGCTTTAAAAAAATTGATTTTAAGTTTGTGAAGGATTTAGAAAATCCCTCTAAAAACCAAATTTTCTTTAATCCTATTACTGATTTTAATGCTTACGACGGTTTAATTTTTGGCGTTAGATTTCACAATAAAACATTTAAAAACCGACCTTTTACTCTAAATATTCTACCATTATATGCATTTAAAGAAAATACATTTGTGGGATCATTTAGATCTTATTATAATTTTTTTAATGAAAACAATAGTAATTATTTAACCAATTTAAATTTAAGTGGTAAAACTTATCATTATGATGAAAATTCAAGATTTGTAACATACAGACCATCTATTTCATTTTTCTTTAGACCATCAAATTTTCGATCAAATATTAGACAAAAAATTTCTTTTTCTTGGTTATCTGTAAAAAGAGAAAAATTAGATATATACTCGTCAGAACCAAACTATGACATTGCTATTCTTGATTATTTATATTCTGATAAAGGTGCCATTAGATACGAAACATTTAATTCTCAATTTCAATTTTCAAAACTTTTTTCCAAATTTTCTGCAACTTATGAATATAGAAAAATACTAAAAGATGCTAGACAAATTTCTGTTAGATTCTTTTTGGGTAAATTTTTAAATTATTCATCAAATTTAAATTCAAATTTTTTTGATTTTAGTTTAAATAGATCAACAGATTATTTGTTTCAATATAATTATTTAGGAAGATCTGAAAGTGAAGGTATATATAGCCAACAATTTATAATGTCTGAAGGAGGATTTAAATCAAAGTTTGATTCTCCCTTTTCAAATTCACTTATGCTATCAACAAATTTAGGAATAAGTTTATGGAAATGGGTTGAATTGTATTCTGATTTTGGAGTTATAAAAAACTCTGGTACAGTCGTCAGAGGTTATTATGATTCTGGAATAAGATTAAATCTTTTACCTGATTTTCTTGAGATTTATTTACCTTTTCATTCATCAGAGAATCAAATTGAAATTAATGATAGTAATTATTTGTCAAATATTAGATTTGTTATTGAATTAGAACCTAAAACACTTTTAGGATTATTTAATCGAAAATGGTTTTGATATTTATTTGTAAATTGAGAAATACATAAATTAATTTAATGTTAAATAAAAATTCTTTAGAGATTAAATTAACATACGAGGAGTATAAAAAACAAGTAATTGATGATTACAAAGTTATATTTCAAAGTAGAGAAGCCAGTCTTTTGGGAAGAAGAGAAGTTTTATCAGGAAAAGCGAAATTTGGTATTTTTGGAGATGGTAAAGAACTACCTCAGGTTGTTTTAAGTAAATTTTTTAAAAATGGGGATTTTAGAGCTGGATATTATAGAGATCAAACAATTTTATTTTCACAAGAAAAATTAACTTTAAATAATTTTTTCTCTGCATTATATGCCAATACTGATTTAAAAATGGAACCAATGTCTGGCGGAAGACAAATGGGTGGTCATTTTGTCACACCAAGTAATGATCAAAATGGTGATTTTTATGATTTAGTAAATCAAAAAAATCATTCATCAGATATTTCTCCAGTAGCAGGTCAAATACCAAGATTAGTTGGATTAGGTCAAGCTTCAAAACTTTACAGAAATTACCAATTCAAAAATTCAAATAAATTTTCAAATAATGGTAATGAAATTGCTTGGGGAACTATTGGTAATGCAGCAACCAGTGAAGGACTTTTTTTTGAGTCAATAAATGCGTGTGGAGTATTACAAATTCCTGTAATTATTAGTGTTTGGGATGATGAATATGGTATTTCTGTTCATAATAAACATCAAACCACTAAAGAAAGTATTTCGGAAGCCCTAGAAGGATTTAGAAGGGATGAAAATAAAGTTGGATTTGAAATTTTAACAGTTAATGGTTGGGATTATGTAGAATTAATTAAAACATATAAATATGCTGAAAAAATTGCAAGAGAAGATCATGTTCCAGTTTTAGTTCATGTCAAAGAGTTAACTCAACCTTTAGGTCACTCCACATCTGGTTCTCACCAGAGGTATAAATCAAAAAATAGATTAAATTGGGAAGCAGAATTTGATTGTAATTTAAAAATGAGAGATTGGGTCATTAAAAACGGTATTTCATCAGAAAATGATTTAATTAAAATAGAGGAAAACATTAAAAACGAGGTAAAAAATGCAAAAAATCTTGCATGGAAAAATTATTTAGATCCAATAATTGAATTAAGAAATGAATTAATAACAAAGATTGAGGATATAATATCAAAAGATATTAATAAAGTAAGTCAAATTCAAAAACTAAAAATTCAACTTTTATCTGTCAAAGAACCAAATTTAAAATCAGTATTTACAACTTGCAGAAAAATTCTTAGACATCTTAGAGAAGATAACGAATTTGTCACAAATGGATTTAAAAATTGGTTTGAATCAAAGATTAAACATTACAAAAAAAATTTTAGTTCATTTCTTTACAGTGAATCTAAGTATAGTCTTAGAAAAGTGAATAGCATCAATCCTGTATATGAAAACAATAATTTATTAGATGGTAGGATTGTTATAAGAGATAATTTTGATAAGTTATTGGAAAAATACGATAATTTAATAATTTTTGGACAAGATGTTGGTTTAATTGGTGATGTAAATCAGGGATTGGAGGGTTTGCAAAAAAAATATGGTGAACACAGGGTATCAGATACGGGTATTAGAGAGGCAAGCTCAATTGGACAAGGTATTGGCCTCGCACTAAGAGGTTTTAGACCTATTGTTGAAATTCAATATTTAGACTATATTCTTTATTGCATGGCAACATTAAGTGATGATTTGTCTACTTACCTATATAGAACTGTAGGGAGACAATCTGTTCCTTTAATTGTAAGAACAAGAGGACATAGACTTGAGGGAATATGGCATAGCGGGTCTCCAATGGGTGGATTGTTAAATTTATTAAAAGGAATAAATATAATCGTTCCAAGAAATATGACAAATGCTGCAGGGTTTTATAACTCTTTAATGGATTGTGATGAACCTGCACTTGTAATTGAACCTCTAAATGGATATAGGATTAAAGAGAAACTCCCAAAAAATTTAGGAGAGTTTAAGATTAAAGTTGGAGAAATTGAGATAATTAATGAAGGAACTGATATAACAGTTATATCGTATGGTTCGACAATAAATATAATATCTGAAATTTTAGATGACTTGAAAGCCATAAATATCAGTGTAGAATTGATCGATATTCAGACTTTGATTCCTTTTGATTTAAACCATAATATATCAAAAAGTATAAAAAAAACAAACAGATTTCTTATTGTCGATGAAGATGTTCCTGGTGGTGCATCAGCTTTTATATTAGATCAATTAATTAATAATCAAAAAATTTATAAATTTTTAGATAGTTCACCAACGTGTTTAACGGCAAGTGAGCACAGACCAGCTTATGGAAGTGATGGTGATTATTTTTCAAAACCATCATCTGATGACATTTTTGAAAAAATCTATTCAATTATGAATGAATATGATCCAGTAAAATATAAAAAATTATTCTAGCTAACTCTTGTAATTTTGTAGGCTAATTCTTTTAGTATATCTTCATGACTCATTTTTGAATCAATTCCTTTGTTTTTAAAATCAGCTTCCTTTAAATAACTGATAATTTTTAATGATTCTTGTAAAGTAAAATTTTTTGATGACTGAATGTAGTCGTTTAAAAAAAAACTTGAAATATTTAATTCTTTTGCTAGATTATTATTTCCTAAAAATTTTATCATTAAAATTTTTTGAAAATAATTAAAAATAGTGGGTATTATTACAACTAACGGATTTTTATTTAAATTATCTTTTAAAAAATCTATTATTTTCAAAGAGTTTTTTAGATCTCTTTTTCCTAATGCTTTTTGAAGTTCAAAAAAATTATAATCTTTGTTGAAACCAATTTTTTCTTGTACAACATTTTTTGTTATTAAATCATTTGGATTCATGTTAATAACTAACTTTTTAAGTTCGTTGTCAATTTTATTTAAATTGTCTCCAAGAAAAGTATATAAAATTTTTATTGAATCATAATCTATTTTGAGACCTAATTCATAAACTCTGTTTTTTATCCAATCAATAATTTGATTTTCATATAATTTTTTAGATTCAAAGATTACTCCAGCTTTTTCAAAATGCTTATAAAATTCCTTTCTTTTATCAATTTTATTTTCTTTATAGCAAACTATTAGAATTGTATTTACAATATTTTTTTTTAAAAACTGATTTAATTTATGGAGCTTTGATTTTAAAATGTGAGCCTCTTTTAAAACAACCACATTTTTATCTGAGATCATTGGATATTTTTTTAGACTTTCAGTGATAATTTCAATTGTAGAATCTTTTCCATAAAAAATATTTAAATCAAATTCCTTTTCTGATTTATCAATAATTTTATTAATTAATTTATCACAAATTAAATCAATAAAATACTCCTCTTCTCCGTACAATAAATATATAGGTGAGATAATATTATTATCAATATCTTTAATTATATTTTTATAAACCATTGAATATATGATTAAGTTAAATTTTCCAAATTTTAATTTTAAAATTAAAAGTAAAGAAAATAGAGATTATATTTTTGATGAAATCAGAAAAAAATATGTCATCTTAAGTAATGAAGAATGGGTAAGGCAAAATTGTGTTAAGTACATCATCTCTGAGTATAAATATCCAATATCTCACATTAATGTCGAAAAAACTTTAATCTATAATAATTTAAAGAAAAGGTATGATATAGTTGTTTTTGATAAAAATGGAGAAATATTAATTTTAATAGAATGCAAATCAACAACTACGAAAATTTCACAAAAAACTTTTGATCAAATTTTCAGGTATAACCTAAAGTTTAAATCTAAATTTTTTTTGATTACAAATGGATTACATCATTATAAATTTACAATTGACAATAAGTCAAAAATTATTAAATTCATAGACGAATTTCCAAAATATAAATATTGAACAATACAGTTGCTGTAGTAATAATTAATTGGAATGGTCAAAAACTGCTAAAAAGATTTTTACCTTCAGTAATAAATTTTTCTGAGGAAGCCAAAATTTATATCATAGATAATTTCTCAACTGACAATTCCATTCGATTTGTAAATAAAAATTATCCAAAAATTAAAATAATAAATTTAAATAAGAATTATGGTTATGCTGAAGGATATAATCTGGGTTTAAAACATGTTAAAGAGGATATATATATACTTTTAAATAATGACATTGAGGTTACAAAAAATTGGATAAAACCAATTATTGAAAATTTCAAACATAATAAGATAGATATAGCTCAACCACTTTTACTTGATTTAAAAAACCCTGACTATTTTGATTATTCTGGCGCTGGGGGTGGGTTCATTGATAAATACGGTTACCCATACTGTAGAGGTAGAATTTATGATAAAATAGAAAAAAATTTAAATCAATATAATAACACATTTAGAATTTTTTGGGCATCTGGAGCTTGTTTTATAATTAGAAAAAAAATTTTTAATAAACTCAATGGTTTTGATAATTCATTTTTTATGCATCAAGAAGAAATTGATTTGTGTTGGAGAGCTTTTAATCAAGGTTTTAATGTGTTCTGTATTGGTGAATCTCATATTTATCATAAAGGAGCATCAACTCTTAATAATAATTATAAAAAAGATTATTTTAATTTTAGAAATTCTCTTCTTACGTTATTAAAAAACTTACCTGGAAAAAGCTTATTTTCAGTTATAATAAGAAGATTTTTTATTGATTTTTTATTGTTTATATTTTTTTTAATTAGAGGGAAATTTTTAACCTCATTAATGATAATAAAATCATATTTATATTTAATTTTTAATTTCAAAAAAGTATTTAATAAAAGAACTAAAATATTCAACTCAAAAAAATACTATGAACATAATAGCATAATTTATGAATATATAAGATTCAGAAAGGATAATTTTTAATTATTTATTGCTTAAATGACAAAAAAACTTAATTTTACCATATTATAAAAAAACTTTAAATTTAAACGTATGTATATTAAACACATTTCAATTGTTTTAATAGGTATTTTTGTTTCCTCATGTGTGTCTCAAAAAAAATTTTCTGAACTAGAGGCACTACAGAAAACAACAAACGATGCTCTAAATAGTGTTACTATTAAATTAAATTCTTGTAATGATGAAAGAGATTTAGCAATTGCGAGTCTTAATTCTGCAAATGATCAAATTAAATTCTTAAAAGCAAATAATCAAGATTTAATTAATAATATTGGGAATATGACTACTTTATCTCAAAAAGGTGCTGAAAATTTAGAAAAATCTTTAGAAAGTATGAAAGAAAAAGATTTAAAAATTAAGACGCTAAGAGATGCAGTTACAAGGAAGGATTCAGTTACACTTGCTTTAGTTACTAGCTTAAAAGGAGTACTTGGTGATCTTAATGATGATGATATAGAAGTTAATGTAGAAAAAGGTGTTGTATTTGTATCTATCTCTGATAAACTTTTATTTAGTAGTGGAAGTTCAGTTGTCACTAGAAGAGCTAAAAACGTTCTTGGTAAAGTTGCTAAAGTGGTACTTGACAAGCCCGAAATTGAATTTATGGTGGAGGGTCACACAGATAATGTTCCGATTAGTAATGATTGTGTTGTTGATAATTGGGATCTTAGTGTCAAAAGAGCAACATCAGTTGTTAGGGTTCTTCAAAAAGATTTTGGAGTACCACCTTCAAGGATGACAGCTGCTGGAAGAAGCTCTTATGTTCCTCTTTTCGATAATAACACCTCATCAAATAGAGCAAAAAATAGAAGGACTAGAATTGTAGTTTTACCTAAACTAGATCAATTTTATGATTTGATTAATCAAGGAATGACTGCAGCTCAATAAAGAAAAAAGCCCTTATTTAAGGGCTTTTTTTATTAAGAATTTTGAGTTTTGCAAAGTTCAGTAATAGCTTTTTTCTTCCAAATTTCTCAAAATCTATTAATGCTTTTCTATCAGAACCCGTTCCCTCAACTAAAGTAACTAAACCTTTACCAAACCTCTCATGATATACATAAATACCGGATTCAACATCAATATTTTTTTTAACATTTTTATTTTTATAAAACAAATCAATTTTTTTTAGTTTTTTTATCATGCTGGCATTAGGTTTATTGATTGAATTATAACTTTCAGATTTTATTTGGATTTTGTTTTTTTCTTCATTTACTGAATTATTTTCAACATAAAGAGGATCAATCTCTGATATAAATCTACTTGGTTCACAATAATCTAAATTACCCCATCTATACCTTGTTTGGGAATAGCTAATATTAACCTTGTTTTTTGCTCTTGTTAATGCCACATAAAATAGTCTTCTCTCTTCTTCAAGTCCATTTCTAGAGTCAATATTCATAGGAGAAGGAAATAAGTCTTCCTCTAAACCTACAATATAAACATCACTAAACTCAAGTCCTTTCGCTAAATGTACTGTCATTAAAGAAACAGAATTATCATTATTATTTTTTTTGTCATCAAAATCTGTAGCAAGAGAAACATCCTCAAGAAATGTTGATAATTTAATTTTTGAATCAATTAATTCATCATCAATAATTTTCAATTCATTAATTCCATTTAATAATTCCTCAATATTTTGTATTTTATTGATTTCCTCTGGAGATGAATCAATTTTTAAATGATCTATTATTCCGATTCTACCAATAACCTCCTTTGTTATTTCATAAGCGCTCATTTTATCATTTAATAAACTGAAATTTTTAATCATATAAACAAAATTTTTTAATTTTTCAGTCGTAGTATTGTTTATTTTGAGATTATTTATATTTTCCTTCTCAATGAATTCAAAAATTGACATCCCCATCTCATTAGATGCAACAGATAATTTATCAATAGTTGTTTGCCCTATTCCTCTTGGAGGATAATTGATTACCCTTTTTAAGCTTTCCTCATCATTTTTATTTAATATTAATTTTAAATATGCTAAAACGTCTTTTATTTCTTTTCTCTGATAAAATGATAAACCTCCAAAAATTTTATATGGTACATTGTTTATTCTTAAAGCGTCTTCTATAGACCTTGACTGAGCATTTGTTCTATATAAAATAGCAAAATCTCTGTTTTCTTTATTTTGAATTGATCTGTTTTTAATTATGTCATTAACAACAAACCTTCCCTCATCTGAATCTGTTCTAAATGAATTAATTAAAACTTTTTCTCCTTCATTATTATTTGTCCAAACTGTTTTTTCGAGTTTATTTTTATTATACTTAAGTATTGAATTAGCTGAGTTTACAATATTTTTTGAAGATCTGTAATTTTGCTCTAGCTTATATGAAATTGAATCAGGATAATCTTTTTTGAAATTTAAAATATTATCAATATTTGCGCCTCTAAACGAATAAATACTTTGAGAATCATCACCCACTACACATATATTTTGAAATCTGTCAGCTAACATTTTTACAATTTTGTATTGAGAATGGTTTGTATCTTGATATTCGTCTACTAATATATATTTAAATTTATTTTGATATTTAAATAAAACCTCAGGGTTATTATTTAATAATTCATTGGTTTTAAGTAACAAATCATCAAAATCCATAACATTTGATCTAAAGCATCTTCTAACATATTCTTTATATAGGTTACCAGTAAAGGGTCTTTTTGAAATTTTATCTGATTCTAAAAGTTCAGGATTGTTAAAATAACCGTTTACTGTAATTAAATTATTTTTTAGAATAGAAATTCTATTTCTCACTATTTTAGGCCTATAAATGTCTTTATCTAACCCTTTTTCTTTTATTATTGACCTTATTAATTTTTCAGAGTCTTGAGTGTCATATATTGTAAAATTTGAATTGAAACCAATTTTATCTGCTTCAATTCTTAAAATTTTTGCAAAAATAGAATGAAAAGTACCCATCCATAAATTTTTAGCCTCTGATTCACCAACTATTTTAGAAATTCTACTTTTCATCTCTCTTGCAGCTTTATTTGTAAATGTTAGAGCAAGTATTGAGAACGAATCCACTCCAGTATTTAATAAATGAGCTATTCTATAAGTTAAAACTCTTGTTTTTCCTGAGCCAGCACCAGCAATTATTATTAAAGGTCCATCAATATGAAAAGTTGCTTTTTTTTGAGCATCATTTAGGACATCAAAATTTTTATTTAAATTATTTAGCACTTATTTTGCAATTACATTTAATTTAGAAAATTAAATATTAAAATATATTTTTTGTAATTAAAACATTTTATCTTATCAACAATATTATGTCAATTAATTCTTAGATCGATTTTAATGAATATTCTTAACTCATCAATTGAATTTTTAAAGGGAATTGGACCTACTAGGTTCAGGGTGATGCAAGACGAACTAAAAATTTTTAACTATAATGATCTAATTAACTATTTTCCTATTAGATATATTGATAGAACAAGATTTTATAATCTTAATGATTTACCAAGAAGTACGTCTGAAATTCAATTAACCGGAAAAATAATTAATTGTTCAATTAAAAAACAATTCAAAAGAAAAATATTAATTGCAGAATTGGAAAGCAATAATCAAAAAATAAATCTTGTATGGTTTAGAGGATACAAATGGGTTATTGATAAATTGAAAATTAATGAAAAATATGTAGTTTTTGGCAAATTAAATTGGTTTAAAAATACTCCTTCCCTAGTCCATCCAGAATTTGTTTTACAACATTTATTTATAAAAGAAAAACAGTTGAAAATTTATCCATTATATTCCATTCCAGAGGAATTAGTCTCCAAGGGTATTACACAAAAAGTATTTAGGAACTCAATTGAAAATTTATTTTTTAAAATCACTAATAATTTAGTTGAAACCATACCTGATTATATAATAAGAAAATATAACTTAATTAGTAGAAATATAGCTTTAAGTAATATACATTTTCCTAAAAATCATGATATTTTAAATAAATCAATTTATAGATTAAAATTTGAAGAATTATTTTTTTTTCAGATTAAATTAATTAGAAATAAAAGAATTAAAAAAGACAAAATTAAAGGTCTAGTTTTTAAAAAAGTTGGTTATTATTTCAATAAGTTTTATAAAAATAATTTAAGTTTTGATTTAACTAAGGATCAAAAAAGAGCTATTAAAGAAATAAGATATGATATGGCAACTGGTAAACATATGAATAGACTTTTACAAGGAGATGTTGGATCAGGTAAAACAATTGTAGCATTTATGACTAGCTTAATTGCAATTGACAACAATTTTCAAGCATGTTTAATGGCACCGACTGAAATACTTGCAATTCAGCACTACAAATCAATTAAAAAAAGCTCTCAAAATTTAAATTTAAATATTTCATTATTGACAGGATCGACAAAAAAAAAAGAAAGAGAAGAAATCAATATTGAACTAAAAAACGGAAACATTAATTTAATTGTTGGTACTCATACATTAATTGAGGAAAAAATAATTTTTAAAAATTTAGGACTAGCAATAATTGATGAACAGCATAGATTTGGAGTTGCTCAACGATCTAGATTATGGAAAAAAAATTTAATTCCACCTCATATATTAATAATGTCAGCAACTCCAATCCCCAGAACTTTATCAATGACATTATATGGAGATGTGGATATTTCCTCAATTAAGGAATTGCCTCCTGGAAGAAAAAAAATTAAAACATATTTAAGAAGTGATTCAAAAAGACTTAATGTTTTTAAATTTATTTCTAGTCAGATAAAAAAAGGAAGACAAATATATATTGTCTATCCATTGATTGAGGAATCAAAAAAAATGGATTACAAGGACTTAATGGATGGTTTTGAAAGTATTTCAAGATATTTTCCATTACCAAAATTTAGAATTAGTATAGTTCATGGTAGAATGAAATCAAAAGATAAGGATTATGAGATGGAAAGATTTGTAAATGGTAAAACACAAATTATGGTTGCAACTACAGTTATTGAGGTTGGAGTAAATGTTCCTAATGCATCAGTTATTTTAATTGAAAGTGCAGAAAGGTTTGGATTATCCCAGTTACATCAATTAAGAGGAAGGGTTGGCAGAGGTGATCATCAAAGTTATTGCATATTAATGAGTTCCAACCAATTGAGTGATGATTCAAAAAAAAGATTAAATACAATGGTAGAATACAGCGATGGATTCAAGATTGCTGATGTTGATTTAAAATTAAGAGGTCCTGGTGATGTTTCTGGAACTAAACAGAGTGGTTTAATAAAATTTAAAATTGTTGATATACTAGGTGATCAGGAATTAATAAAAACAACAAGAGAATTAGCAATAGAAATACTAAACAAAGATCCTGAGTTGTTGAATAAAAATAATTTAAACTTAAATAGAGTTTATAAATCAATCTATAAGGGCGAAAAAAATATATGGAATTATATTAGCTAATTTTTTTTATAAGATTATTATCTTTGTTAAATACTTTCGTAAATGAAAATCTCAAAAAATTGGTTATGTGAATTTTTAAGTTCTGATTTGACAGTCAATGAAATTTCTGAATATTTAACCAATCTTGGACTTGAAGTTGAAGGATTAGAAAGTTATGAAACAATAAAGGGTTCACTTGAAGGAATTTTGGTTGGTAAAATTTTAAAGTGTTACAAGCACCCAAATGCTGACAAGTTAAAAATAACTGAAGTAGAAATTAGTAAAAGTGTAAATAAACAAATTATTTGTGGAGCAAACAATGTAAAAGTGGGACAAAAAGTTGCAGTAGCAACTGTAGGTTCTACTTTGTATGATAAAAATCATAATGAAATTAAAATTAAAAAAACTAAGATTAGAGGAGAAATTAGTGAGGGAATGATTTGTTCTGAATACGAACTAAATATTGGTGATTCTCATGAAGGAATTCTTGAATTAGATTCAAATACAAAAATTGGCACTTCATTAAACAATATTTATAAATGTGAAAAAGATTACATATTAGAAATTGGGATTACGCCAAACAGGGGCGATGCTTTAAGTCATTTTGGTGTTGCAAGGGATTTAAAAGCAAAATTAATTCATGAAAATATTCCATTTAAATGGTTGACAAAAAATAACAATAAATTTAAAATTGATAATAATAGTTTTTCAATTAAGGTAAATGTTGAAAAAAAAATATTAGTAAAAAAATATTATGGATTAACTATTTCTAATATAAAAGTAAGTGAATCAAATAATAAAGTAAAAAATAAGTTAATTTCAATTGGAGTTAATCCAGTCAATAACATTGTTGATATAACAAATTTAATTTTACACGAAATAGGTCAACCTCTTCATGCTTTTGATGCAAACAAAATAAGTGGTAAAGTCATTGTTAAATCAATTAAAAAACCACAAAAATTTAAAACTTTAGATAATACAATTATAAACGTTGGTGATGATGATATTCTTATTTGTGATGAAAAAAAACCTCTTTGTTTAGCTGGAATTATTGGAGGTTTAGATTCTGGAGTATCTAATAAAACTAAAAATATATTTTTGGAAAGTGCCTACTTTGATCCAGAATCTATACGAAAAACTTCAAAAAAACACAATATTCAAACAGAATCTTCATACCGGTTTGAGAGAGGAATAGATCCTAATAATTGTTTGTTTGCCCTTAAAAGAGCTGCTTTATTAATAAAAGAGTATGCGTCAGGTGAAATTTCATCTGAAATACAAGAATTCAACTTAAATGATTCTAAAGATGAACCTATTTTTTTGAGTTTTAATAAATTATTTAATGTTATAGGACAAAAAATAGAAAGTAATCAAATAATTAACATTTTGAAATCCCTCGAGGTTGAAATTTTAAATTTAACCTCAGACGGAATTTTAATTAAAGTTCCAAGCTACAGAGTTGATGTTAAAAGAGATATTGATGTAATTGAAGATATTTTAAGAGTATATGGATTTAATAATATTAAGGGAAATAAAAAATTAATCTCTTTTTATCCTAGTCCTACAATATTTGAAAAAAAATCTTTGCAAAATAAAATTTCTAATAAATTAATAAACTTAGGTTTTTATGAAGTATTAAACAATTCACTCACCTCACCAAAAAATCAAAACCATACCTATAAAGCAGTTAAAATTTTAAATCCTTTGGGTGTTGAATATTCTGAACTTAGAACTTCTATGCTTTATTCTATGATTGATAATGCTAAATATAATATTAATAGGCAAAATAATAATTTAAAACTTTTTGAATTTGGATCTATATATCATAATGAAAAATCTAATAGTTTTTCTGAAATAAAAAAAATTGGAATAATGCTTTGTGGAGATTTATATGAAAATCGTTGGAATAATAATCAAGTAGAGACGGATTTTTTTGTTTTAAAAGGCTATGTCGATATGATTTTTAACAATCTTGAAATTACTAACTTTAAAATATCTAAAAATAAATCTAATATTTTTTCTGATTCAATTAATTATGAAAAAGACAATGTTGTCGTTTGTTCTTTTGGAGAGGTAAATAAATCAATAATCAATAGATACTCCATAGATAATTCTTTATTTTTTGCTGAAATTAATTTTGATTTAATATGTAAACTTTTAATTAGAAAAATTTCAATTAATAAAGTTTCAAAATTTCCATTAATTAAAAGAGATCTTTCAATTTTGCTGGATAAAAACATAGAATATGAATCTATTAAACAAATTTCTTATTCAGTTGAAAGAAATATTTTAAAAAAAATTGAATTATTTGATGTATATGTAGGAGAAAATATACCACAAAATAAAAAATCTTATGCAATAAGTTTCACCTTTATTGATAAAAATAAAACCTTAACAGATAATAAGGTTGATCAAGTTATAAATAAATTAATTTTAGAATTTAAAAAAAAATTAAATGCGGAAATAAGAAAATAATTTTTTGTAATTAATTTTTTATAGCTAATTTTGTAAAAAAAATGTTGTTAGATGATGAAACTGAATATTTTAAACCCCACAGATATTGAAAAAAAATTAAATCAATATCAATTAAACAATAACTTCTTAAAAAGTGAATTAGTCTTAAAAATAGATGATTTTGATGTTAATAAGTTAGATACTGATAAAATCTATCATATTGATAATATTAAATCTTTATGTATAGATTATAGGCTTAGATTTTTAGATTTAAAATACTTTAAAGGCGAAATTCCTGAGGAGGGAATTAAAAAAATAAATAGTTTTAAAGCAAACCACGACTCATTAATATCTAACTTTAAAATCATGGCACCTTCAAAAATGTTTAGACTTAAAAACTACGACGACCCTCTTTTATTTATCAATTTAGGTAATAATTATTTTTATTTAATTCACAAATGGGGAAATGATTTAAGTCCATTTAGAAAACTTTTAATGTGGCCATTTAAAAATATTCTTAATTTAATTGTATTCATGATTATATTAAGTTTATTTTTAACTGAGATAACTCCTGCAGGTTTGTTTTCTAAATCAGCTAGTGTCTCATCATTCTTTATGATTTTTTTCTTNATGTTTAAAGCTGTTGCTTCNATATTTATTTTTTATGGATTTTCACTAGGNAAAAACTTTAATAAATATATTTGGAATAATAAATATGACAAATCTCAGTAATTTTGAGTGATTTTGTTAAATTANTTGACTGTTCNCATATTGAATTATANAAAATACTTAATCTTTTAAAAAAACACNGNATAAATCCNATANTTAAAGATGTTTCAAAATCATCAGCTCTTGCTGGTTTTGGGAATCTATCTCCAAATTATGTTGAAGTTTATGTCCATAAGGATCAATTAAAAAAAAGTTTGAAAGTTCTAGAGAATTAGTTTTGGTATAGTTTTTCTCTTAAAGCTTTTATTTCTTTGTTATTAAGATATTCTTTATATGTAGATAATCTATCAATTACTCCATTTGGCGTAATTTCAATAATTCTATTAATTAATGTGTTTAAAAATTCAAAATCTTGAGAAGTTACAATAATATTTCCTTTAAAAAGTTTTAACGCATTGTTAAAGGCGGTGATTGATTCAAGATCTAAATGATTTGTTGGTTCGTTAAGTAGTAAAACATTTGGTTTTGCCATCATTATTTTTGATAATAGACATCTAACTTTTTCTCCACCAGACAACACATTTATTTTTTTGAATACTTCGTCTCCATTAAATAGCATTTTTCCAAAAAAACTTCTTAAATAAAGTTCATCACTTTCTTCTTCATTGTCAACAAATTTTGACAACCAATCTAAAATATTTTCTTCACTGTTAAAATATTTGCTGTTATCTACAGGTAAATATTCGTATTTTGTTGTAACTCCCCAATTAAACTGACCACTAGTATTTTCTATATTATTTGTTATTATATCGAAAAAAAAGTTACAAACCTTCGGATTCTTTGATATTAAAGCAATTTTATCTCCCTTGTTAACATTAAAGGTTATTTTTGGTATATATTTGATGTTTTCATGTATATATGATAAATTTTCAACGTTAAGAATTTGATCTCCCAAAGTTCTTGAATTTTCAAATATAATTCCAGGGTATTTCCTAGATGAAGGTTTAATTTCATCAATATTAATTTTATCTAACATTTTTTTTCTTGAAGTTGCTTGTTTTGATTTTGATACATTAGCTGAGAATCTGGCAATAAATTCCTTTAATTCTTTAATCTTTTCCTCAGATTTTTTATTAGCTATTTTTTTCTGATTCAAGATTAATTGACTAGATTGTTGCCAAAAAGAATAGTTGCCTGTAAAGTTTGTTATTTTTCCAAAATCTATATCAGAAATATGAGTACAGACTGAATCTAGAAAATGCCTATCGTGAGATACAACAATTACAGTGTTTTCAAATGCTTGTAAAAAGTCAACTAACCAATTTATTGTGTCGTAATCTAAATCATTAGTTGGCTCATCCATTATAAGAACATCTGGATTACCAAAAATGCATTGTGCAATTAATACTTTCACCTTTTCAATACCACTTAATGAACTCATTAAATTAGTATGTAACGACTCAGAAATTCCTATGTTAGATAATAATGTTGATGCGTCAGATTCAGCATTCCAACCATTCATTTCTTCAAATCTATTTTGCAACTCCCCTACTATATCAGCATCTTCGTTAGAAAAATTTGATTTGGCATAAATTAAATCCATTTCTCTTTTAACTGTATATAAATCTTTATTTCCTCTTAATACAGTATCAATAATTGAAAATTCGTCGTGAGCATTGTGATCTTGTTCAAGAACAGAAATTCTTTTATTAGACTCCAATAAAACTGAACCTGAGGAGGGTTTTAATTTTCCTGATAAAATTTTAAGAAAAGTTGATTTACCTGATCCGTTAGCTCCAATTATTCCATAACAATTTCCATTTGAAAATGAAATATTAACGCTATTAAATAAAATTGTTTTCCCAAATTGAAAGGATAAATCAGAAACAGTTAACATTCTAATTTTTTTTTTGTTATATTATCTACAAAATAAACTATAAAATTTCAATGAAATATTATTATTCGATATTTATTTCAATTTTATTTAGTTGCGATAATATTTATAAAAATAAATCAATTTTTGTTGGAGGAAATATAATTAATCCATCATCTAAATTTGTTTTGATTTACAAGAATGAAGAAATGATTGATACAATTTTTTTAGATGAAGAAAATAAATTTTCAAAAAGGTTTTTTGATTTATCTCCAGGCGTATATAAATTAGAACATCCTCCAAAAAATGAATCTATATTTATTGAACATGGCGATAGTATTTGGACAAGAGTTAATACTGCAGATTTTAATGCCTCAATATCATTCTCAGGTATTGGATCTGGAAAAAATAATTATTTAATAAAAAATAAGAATCAGATTAAAGATGAAATCTCATTTTTATCATCAAAATATTCATTGGATCCATTAATCTTTTCAAGTATTATTGATTCACTTTTAAAGATTAAAAATCAAAATTGGAAAAAAATTGATTCAATAAGTAAACTTAGTCTTTTAGGAAAAAAAATTACACAGTCATCTTATATATATCCTTACGCAAATAGAAAAGAAAGATATTATTTAATTAGAGGTGGCAGTAATATAATTCAAGACAAATCAAAATTTTTAAACTTTAGAAAAAAACTAAATTATGAAGAAGATGAGCTTTACAGTTTTGAGCCATATATAAAGTATTTACTTAGCTATATAAATAATATTGTTATTAATTCAGATAAAAATTACTCTAAAACAATGAGTGAAACTAGTTTTAACTTAAATCGATTAATAGTTGTTGATTCAACAATTAATTCTAAAAAATTGAGGAGCACTTTGTTTAGATCAATAGCCTATGAGGAATTAATTAATTTCAAAAATCATAAAAATCATAAAGAGTTTATTGATTTTTTTAGCAAATTTCAAAATGGATCAGAAAATCATATTAACGAAATTAAAACTTTATATAATTCTATCAGTTTAATGCAAAAAGGTAAGAAATTACCAACAATTAAGTTAGAGGACACAAATTTCAACAAAATTAACAGTAATCTAATATTTGATAATAAACCAACTGTCATATACTTCTGGTCTCAAACTCAAATGAATTATTTTAAAAATACTTACAAGGTTGTAAACAGATTTAAAAAAAAATATCCTAATTATAGATATATTGGAATTTGTATACAACCATTTAACTCCTTGGTTTTAAATTTTCAAAGGGATTCAGGAATTTTAGGTGAAGATCAATATGCTATGATTAATTTTGAAAACGGTAGTAAAAAATGGGTTTTAACATTATTAAATAAAGGATTAATAGTTGACGAAAATCAAGTTATAAAAGAAGGATTTGGGGTATTTACATCAAATAATTTTGAATCAATTTTAAAGGAATTTCATCAAAATTGAAAAAATCATATTGTAAATATTGCAATTCTGCCAGTGCATCTAAAATACACTATCAATATCATAAAAATGAATATGGGATAAATCCAATAAAAGATAAACTTTTTTTTGAGGCATTAATTTTAGAAATTAATCAAACTGGTTTATCATGGGATTTAGTATTAAAAAAAAGAAATCATATTAAATTAGCTTTCGAAAATTATAATTTGAATAAAATCTCTAATTACAATAAAAAAAATATAGATTGTTTATTATCAAACAATAAAATTATTAGAAATAAAAAAAAAATTATTGCTACTATTTACAACTCAAAAATTTTTATAGAAATTATAAAAGATAATGGTAGTTTTAAAAACTGGATGGATAAAAATAAAAGTAAATCATTAGATCAATGGATACAACTTTTCAAGAAAAAATTTAAATTTACAGGACCCTCAGTAACAAAAGAATTTTTAGTTGCAACAGGATACATAGCAGGGGCACACGATTTAAATTGCATTTATTATAAATTATAATATCAAGTATTGCCTTTTTTATAATCAGATAAGAATTTTTCTAAACCCAAGTCTGTTTGTGGATGATTAAATAGTCCAGTAATTGAATTTAAAGGACCTGTAATAACATCAGCTCCTAATTTTGAACAATTAATAATATGCATAGTATGTCTAATTGATGCTGCTAATATTAATGTTTTGTAATTATAATTATGATAAACTTTTTTAATTTCTTTAATTAAATTAAGCCCATCATTTGAAAAGTCGTCAAGTCTACCAATAAAAGGTGAAACATAAGTAGCTCCTGCTTTTGCAGCAAGAATTGCTTGACCTAACGAAAAAACAAGAGTACAATTTGTTTTAATATTTTTTTCAGTAAAATATTTGATTGCCCTAATTCCATCTTTTATCATAGGAACTTTAACAACAATTTGAGAATGAAGATTAGCTAATTTTTCTCCCTCAGAAATAATTTCTTTATAATTAGTTGATATAACCTCTGCTGAAACATCTCCATCAACTATTTCACAAATATCGACATAATGTTTAAGAATTTTTTTTTCACCAGTTATTCCTTCTTTTGCCATTAAAGATGGATTTGTTGTAACACCATCTAAAATACCAAGTGACTGAGCTTCTTTAATCTGTTCTATATTTGCAGTATCAATAAAAAATTTCATAGGTATTATAATTTGTAGTGATTCATAATTAATTTTTGATAAATTTTTTCAGGTAAAATTTTTCTCAATTTAATACTTATTTTTTGGAGAAAACCACCTATTATATAATTTATTTTTGGATTAGGAGTATTAATTACTTTAAATATTAAATTAGATATTTCATTTGGATCTCTAGAATCTTTCATATTTGAGTCCCATTTATTAATTAATGAATTATATGAATTGTAATAAGGAGAATTTTTATTTATTTTAATATCATTTCTGTTATCAATTGCATTTGTTTTATAGTCACCAGGAGCAATATTGACAACCTTAATCCCAAATGGTTTTAATTCCATATTTAAAGATTCGCCAATAATTTTAAGTGATGCTTTTGTAGATGAATAAACTCCAACATAAGGTATTGAATTATAGGCAGCAATTGATGTGATATTGATTATTAAACCGGAGTTATTTTTTCTCATTATTGGAATAACTAATTGGATTAATTTCATATGACCAAATAAATTTGTTTCAAATGTTTTGATTAAACTTTCGGTACTTATTTCTTCAATGGGACCAGTAAACCCAGTTCCTGCATTATTAATTAGAATATCAATTTTCTTTTCTTTATCAATTATATATTTTACAATTCTTTTTAAATCTGAAAGATTAGTAATATCGCATGATAAAAGTTTGTATTTTTTTGGTTTTTGGTATTTTTTTGAATTTCTACATGTTCCATAGACTCTATATCCAAAATCAGAAAGTTTTTTGGCAATTAGTTTCCCAAATCCTGTTGAAGAACCTGTTATTAAAACAACTTTTGACATAATTACAAAAAGGCAAGTTACCTATATCACACCGCTACAACCGTATACCCTTGCTGTGTTTCCACCCTGGGGGATTAAACAGGAGCTGGTTGTATAGAACTTGCCCTTTGTAAATATAGTAAGCTAATAACTTTATTACAATCATTTTTAATCTTATTTTATTTAATTTTACTTTAAAGTATCAAAATGAAAATTTTATTTTCTCTTAGCTTATTTCTTATATTCAATTTTTGTAGTTCAAATAAAAATGTTGAACCTAGGATTATATTTGAGAAAAATAAGAGAACATATATAATTGGGGACACAATAAATCTTAAAATTTTAAATAACAAGGAATATGATTCTATCATTTTTTTCCTTGATAAAACTCCCATTAAACTACCTTATTACTTGAGTGATATTAATCTTGGTGACAAAAAAGTTAAAGCGCAAATATATACTGACGAAAAAATTAAATCTATTACTGAAAATATTAGAGTCTTATCAAGATATAAACCTAAATTATATAGTTATAAAATTTTAAATGAATATCCTCATGATACAGAAGCTTATACTCAAGGCCTTGAATTTTACTATGATACATTAATTGAGAGTACAGGTCTAATTAACAAATCCTCAATAAGAAAAATTAATTATAAAAATGGAAAAAAATATCAAATTAAATTAATTAATAATGACTTTTTCGGTGAGGGTGTTACGATTCTTAACGATACAATCTATCAATTAACTTGGAAAAATAATTTAGGAATTGTTTATAAAAATAATTTTCAAATTATTAGAACATTTGATTACAATAGAAGTAAGGAAGGATGGGGCTTATGTAATGATGGTGAGTTTTTATATAAATCAGACGGCTCATCCAAAATTTGGAAAATTGATCGAAATAATTTTAATGAAATATCATATGTTGAAGTTACAACAGATAAGACTATTTTAAAAAAAATAAACGAATTAGAATGGGTGAATGGAAAAATATATGCTAACACATACCAATTTAATAAAGATGTTGTATTAATTATCGATCCTCTATCCGGACAGGTTGAAGGGGTAATAGATTTTTCTGGATTAAAATCAAAAGTTGATCAAATACCATCATTAAATGTATTTAATGGAATAGCTTATAATAAAAATAAAAATACTTTTTTTGTCACAGGAAAAAATTGGAGTAAGCTTTTTGAAGTTTCAATTCATGAAAAGAATTAATTTTCATTAAACAAAGGTCTGTCCTTCATTATTGACTTTACCTCATTTGATACCTTTTTTATAATATTATCATTATTGACATTTAAAATAACTTCATCAATAAGTTCAACAATTTTTAACACCTCATTTTCTAATAATCCTCTTGTTGTAATTGCAGGTGTACCAATTCTAATTCCAGAGGTAATAAAAGGAGATTTATCATCAAATGGAACCATATTTTTATTAACAGTAATATGTGCTTTTACCAAGGCTAATTCAGCAGATTTTCCATCCACATTTTTATTTCTCAAATCTAATAAAAAAAGATGATTGTCAGTTCCACCAGATACAACATCATATCCAAGAGATTTAAATGCATTTGACATAGCTTTAGCATTTTTGATAACTTGACTTGAATATTTTTTAAAAGATGTATTTATACACTCTTTAAATGCAACGGCTTTGGCTGCTATAACATGTTCTAAAGGACCACCCTGATTTCCTGGAAAAACTCCCATATCAATTAACGAAGACATCATTTTTAACTTTCCGTTTTTATATCTTTCTCCAAATGGATTTTCAAAATCTTGTCCCATTAAAATTAGTCCACCTCTTGGGCCTCTTAAAGTTTTGTGAGTGGTTGTACTAATTACATCGCAATGTTTAACTGGATTTGAATGGAGACCTGAAACAATTAATCCGGATGGATGAGAAATATCTGCGAGTAAAAAAGCCCCAACTTTATTTGCAATTAATCTAAAGTTTTCATAATTAATATCTCTTGAGTAAGCTGATGCACCAGCTATAATCATATTTGGCCTTACTTTTTTAGCTATATCAAGTATATTATCATAATCTAATACGCCGCTTTCTTTTTGGACACCATAAAAATTAGCTTGATATAATCTTCCTGAAAAATTAACTGGTGATCCATGAGTCAAATGACCTCCATGAGCAAGATCAAAACCTAATATTTTATCACCAGGTTTTAAAAAAGAATGAAATATTGCTGTATTAGCTTGAGAACCTGAGTGGGGCTGAACATTAGCATATACAACATTAAATAATTCTTTGGCTCTTTCAATAGCTAATTTTTCAATCTCATCAACAACTTCACATCCTCCATAATATCTTTTTCCTGGATATCCTTCAGCGTATTTATTAGTTAAAATAGAACCAGTCACACTCATAACTTCACTGCTAGTGAAATTTTCAGATGCAATCAATTCAACACCATCTAATTGTCTCTTTTTTTCTTGTTCAATTAATGAAGAAACTTCTTTATCAAATAACATTTTTTTTTTTTCAAAAATAATAATTTGCATTATTAATTTATGCTTGATTTAAAAATTTTTAAAATTATTTATTAAGGTTTATAAACATTTAATTTAGTTTATGTCTCTTAAAAGTGGAACAAACTTAAATTCTCCAAATGTTTTTTTTTTAAAGTTTGTATCGGATATTCTTTCAACCCTAGTCATCACTTGTATTTTATGTCCTAAAGGTATTATTAACCTACCTCCTATGGATAATTGTTGTAAAAGTTTTTTTGGTAGTTCATTCGCTCCAGCAGTTACGATAATACAATCATATGGGGATGCACCTAAATAACCTAGATGTCCGTCTCCATATATTTGTTTTCTTACTCTAATATTTAATTTTGAAAATAGCTTTTTTGAGTTTTTATATAAATCATGATTTCTTTCAATTGTATATATGTTATTGGATAAAACAGACAAAATAGCAGTTTGATAGCCTGAACCAGTTCCAATCTCTAATATTTTTTCGTTTTTTTTAATATTAAGTAATTGAGTTTGAATTGCAACAGTAAAAGGTTGTGAGATAGTTTGATTTGATTTAATAGGATACGCCTTATCTTCATAAGAGTGGTCTATTAGTGTTTTATCCATAAATAAATGTCTAGGAACAATATTTATAGCATTTAATACTTCTTTTGAATCAATTCCCTTTTTTACTAACTTTTCAACTAGTAATTTCCTTTGACCCTTATATTTTGTTGAATCAAAATTTAAATTCATATTAAGTAAATATATGAATGAATAGTTTTATTTTTAATAAAATTTATTAAATAGAATTAATTTTAGTTATTTAAAAATGAGTAAAAAAATTAAAATTGGTTTAGTTGGATTAGGACACTTAGGAAAAATACATTTTGAATTAATAAGACAAATTAATTATTTTGTGTTGATAGGTATTTATGATATTGATTTAAAAAGAGCTAAATCTTTTGCTAAAAAATTTAATGTTAAAAAATATAAAAATCTTGAAAAATTAATTTCAGAATCAGATGCAATTGATATTGTCACACCTACTGACACACACTTTAATATTGCCTCTAAATGTTTAAAATTAAACAAGCATATTTTTATTGAAAAACCTTTGACAAAAACCCTAAGAGAAGGACAAAAATTAATAGATTTAATTAAAAATAAAAAAATTGTTGCTCAAGTTGGACATATTGAAAGATTTAATCCTGCATTTAAATCAGTTAATTCTTTAATTACCAATCCTCTATTTATTGAATCACACAGACTAGCAGAGTTTAATCCAAGAGGAACAGATGTTTCAGTTGTTTTAGATTTGATGATTCATGATATAGATATTATATTAACATTAATTGATTCTAAAATAAAAACCATATCAGGTGTTGGAGTTCCAGTTATTAGTAAAACGCCTGATATAGCAAATGTCAGAATTGAATTTGAAAATAGAGCCGTAGTTAATTTAACAGCAAGCAGAATATCATTAAAAAATATGCGAAAAACTCGAATATTCCAAAAGGACACTTATATTTCAATTAATTATCTTAATAAAGAGGTCGAAGTTTTAAAAATAAAAAATGCTCCAAAAAAACCAAATGAATACGATATGATTCTTGAAAATGCTGAAGGTGTTAAAAAACAAATTTTGTTAAAAACACCTAAGATACATGATTCGAATCCAATAAAAGAGGAACTTAGTCTATTTGCAGAATCAATAATTAATAATACTAAACCTCTTGTTTCATTAGAAAGCGGTCTTAATGCTTTAAATGTTGCTCATCAAATAATCAATTCGTTTAAATAATAATATGAATATTTCTGATAACTTAACTAACATATTAGTTGGATTACCTAAGAATATTACCTTGATTGCAGTTTCAAAAACTCAATCTGAGAATGATATATTAAATGTTTATAATGCAGGTCACAAAATTTTTGGAGAAAATAAAATTCAAGAAATGACTAAAAAGTGGGAAAATCTCCCAAAAGATATTCAATGGCACATGATTGGCCATGTTCAGACTAACAAAGTTAAATACATGGCTAAATATGTTTATTTAATTCATGGTGTTGATAACATGAAATTAATTAATGTAATAAATAAACAAGGTGGAATTCATGGAAGAATTATAAAATGTTTATTACAAGTCAATATTTCTAATGAATCAAATAAATATGGTTTGAATAAAAGCAAATTATTTGAAATATTAGAACACTTAAAAAATAATGACTCAATTTATAAAAATATTAAAATTATTGGATTAATGGGAATGGCTTCTTTTACTAATGATGATAAATTAATTAAAGCTCAATTCAAATTTTTGCAAGATCTGTTTTTAAAAATTAAAAAAATAAATTCTAATTTCACAACACTTTCAATGGGAATGAGTAATGATTATTTGATTGCAATTAATAATGGCTCAAATATGATACGAATTGGTACAAAAATTTTTGGTAAAAGAAATTAACTTATGTATGCTATATTAGATATTGAGTCTACAGGTGGAAAGTATAATGAAGAATCCATAACCGAAATAGCAATTTATAAATTTGATGGTAAAAAAATAATTGATCAATTTTCAAGCCTAGTTAATCCTGAAAAAAATATTCAACCTTTTGTTCAAAAATTAACTGGTATAAATGATAATATGGTTAAAACAGCTCCAAAATTTTTTGAGATTGCTAAAAGAATAATTGAGATTACAAATAATTGTGTTTTAGTAGCACATAATGCTGATTTTGATTATAGAATACTAAAAACTGAATTTAAAAGATTAGGTTTCAATTTTAATTCCAAAATTATCTGTACAGTTATATTGTCAAAAAAATTAATTCCAAATCTAAAGTCGTATAAACTAGGTAACCTATCAAAATCTTTAGGAATACCTATTCAAAATAGACACAGAGCTCAAGGGGATGCAATGGCAACTTTAAAAATTTTTGAACTATTATTAAATAAAGATTCAAAAAAAAATATCGATTCCTTCGTAATTGAAAATAATAAAACTAAAAAAAATAAATTTTTATCAATTATCAATAAATTACCAAATGAGGTTGGGGTTTATTATATTTTTAACAACAAAAATGAAATCATATATATTGGCAAAAGTATAGACATAAAAAAAAGGGTAACACAGCACTTAACTGGAATTTTAAAAAAAGAAATTAAAATTCAAAAAAATATCAAACAGATTAAATATGATTTAACAGGAAATGAGTTAATTGCTCTATTAAAAGAGGAAAATGAAATTCAAAACAAAAAACCAAAATATAATAGATATTTATTTCATGAATTACTAAAATTTGGTGTTAGAGTTTCAAAAAATGAAAAATATAATAAGTTGATATTTGAAAAAATAGATAAAAGGAAAAAATATTTAGAGTTGTTTAAGAATAAAAAAAGTGCGATTAAAAGACTAGATTATTGGATAAATAAATATAAATTATGCCAAAAATATACATTTTTAAACAACGGTTCTCAAACTACTTGCTTTAATTATAAAATTGAAAAATGCAATGGTGCATGTGTTGAAAAAGAAAAGCCAAGTGATTATAATTCAAGACTAAAAAGTTTAAGTGAATTTCATGAATATGATTATAAAGATTTTTTAATCATAGATAAAGGCTACAATTCTAAAATAAAAAGTTTTGTTTTTATAAGAAATAATAAATTTAATGGATATGGTTATTTTGAATTAAATCACCAAATTAAAGACTATGAATTGCTAGAAAAAAGAATGATTAAAATGCATGAGACAAAAACAATAAAAAGGATAATAAACAGCTATGTAAGGAGGAATAAATTCAAAAAAATTATTGAACTGTAATTAAAATAAATATTTGAAAAAAAAAACAATTATTCATATAACTGGACCAACTGCATCAGGTAAAACAGATTTGTCAATTAAATTATCACAAATATTTAATACTGATATAGTTTCCTATGATTCTAGACAATTTTATAAACAAATGAAAATTGGAACCTCGGTTCCAAATAGTAAGCAATTAAAAAAGGTAAAACATTATTTTATTCATAATAAAAATATTACCGATAACTATAATGTTGGTATTTATAGATCGGAAGCCAATGAAATTATAAATAAATTATTTCAGAATAAAAATTTTTTAGTTTTTGTTGGAGGATCTGGTCTATATGGTGATTCTATTATTTTCGGATTGGATAATTTTCCTGAAGTTCCAAAAAAAATAAGAGACAATTTAACTAAAGAATTAAAACAAAAAGGAATCGAATTTCTTCAGGAGAAATTAAAAAAAGCTGATAAAGAATATTATAAAAGAGTAGATATTTATAATCACAGAAGATTAATTAGAGCACTAGAGGTAATTGAAACCACAGGTAAAAAATTTTCTTCTTTTCATAGGTTAAAAAAAAGTAATGAAAATTTTAATTTAATAACCTTAAATATAGATTTTGAAAAAAATGTTTTACATAAAAGAATTGAAAGCCGAGTGGATAAAATGATTTACAATGGTTTAGAAAATGAAGTTTTTAAGCTAAAAAAATTTAAAAAATTAAATCCAATGAGATCAGTTGGATATTACGAATGGTTTGATTATTGGGAAAAGAAAATAAATTTTGAAGATGTCGTAAATAAAATTAAAAACAACACGAAAAAATATGCGAAAAAACAAAAAACTTGGAATAAAAAGTATGATAATGCGATATTATGTTCAAATGAGAGTAACTTGGATGAATTAGTATATTTAATTAAAAAAAAAATTAAACATTAAATTTAAAATTAATTATATCGCCATCATTAACAATGTAGT
>PACV01000063.1 GCA_002702875.1 Flavobacteriaceae bacterium | reverse complement strand
CCAGCTTGTTGCGTATGAGATGCTATTTGTCTGTTGAATGTTCTAAAGGAGCCTACATTTAAAATTCCAATTGAATTAGAAAGACTAAGAGATCCTGGATCGTCATATGTTTCGTCTATCAAAAAAGAACCATCGGTACTTCCTGACTCCTCTCCATGAGCCCAATTGTCATGATCATAAATAGAAAGATCACTAAACTGTGCATTTGGCCATCTGGCCATCACCATTTGGTCGTTACCAACAAAAAGTTGAGTTACCGAATTTGTAAAACTTTCTATTTTTTTAACCTGTACCCCGCCTATTGTATCATCTGCCCAAGTGTTGGACACCTTAATCGTACCATCAATAATTACTTCTTCATTATTATAATTAGAAATCAAAGTTTCGTTACCATTTGTGGCGTCGATATTATTGAAAACTATATTTTCATGGTATACTCCTTCTCTTATATATATTTGGTCTCCTGGATTTATTACAGATACTGCATGAGAGATAGTCAAAAACGGAGCTCCAAAATTCCCGGCATTAGAATTATTTCCTGACTTCGAAACGTAATAAGTAGTTTGTGAATATGAATTAAAACTTGTAAGGATGAATATTCCTAAAAGGATGTATTTAAATACTCTCGAAGACATATGATCTTAGTAACTATAGAAACTATATACAAAGGGCCAAATATAGTAATAAAAGAGGTTTTTCAAATAATTTGATAATTTGTAAATTTGAAATAATTAAAGCGGCCTCGTAGCATAACTGAATAGTGCACTTGATTACGGCTCAAGAGGTTGCAGGTTTGAATCCTGCCGAGGTCACTAATATTTAACTTTTAATTACATGTCTTTCAAATCCCTTCATGACATATAAATGAGCTATTGCTTGTGTATATTTATAAATAAACCATGGTAGTTTTGGAACAAATTCATGAATTGCGACAATAACAAACTTATTTTCCAAAATTGATCTAAATTCAAGCCATCCATAGTCAGTTCTCTTAGCTAATAAACCACCAGTAATGTAATACAACTGTCGATTTTTATCACTCCTATTTATAATCAACTTTAGCTCTAAAAATTTTATTTTCCAAAACCAAAAAGTTAAATAAGTTCCATCAAATTTAGCATTTATAATTCCTGCAAATTTATTTGTAATCCATTTGGGGTACTCATTTGCTATCCAATCAATTTTTTTTGATTTTGGATTTCGCATTCTTTGTACACTTCGCACCGTATTTTTTTCATTATAAACAGGAATAAAATTTGGAATTTTTATTGTATTTCCATTCAAAGCAATTGAAATACTCTTATTTATGTCCTTTTTTTTCAATTTAAAAAACATATTGTTTTCCTCAGGAATCATTTTATGCTTTAAACTTTCAACAAGTGGTGAGACAAAATTCAAACTAGATTTTGCAAAAAAAGAAACCCAAAGCTTTGACAAACCAACAGAAAAAAATGGTATTGAAAAAATAATCCTTTTTTTATTCATAATGTTTGCAGTCAATTTAATTAAATCCATATATGATAAAACCTTACTTCCACCTACTTCAATTGATTTATTATAAGTGTCTTTATTTCCTAAACATTTTTTTATTATTTGAAGAATATCAAATATATCTATAGGTTGATTTAATGACAGTGTCCATTTTGGACATAACATTATTGGTAGATTTTTTATTAGATTTCTAATAATTTTAAAAGAAGACCCTCCAGGGCCAATTATAATTCCAGCTCTAATAGCAGTCAAAGGAACTTTTTTTTCAGCTAAAGTTTTTTCAACTTCAAACCTTGACAATAAATGCTTTGAAATATTTTTTTTGTCTTTAGGAAGAATTCCACCGATGTAAATAATTTGCTTTAAATTATTTTTCCAAGCACCTCTGGAAAAATTGTCAGCCAAAAGTAAATCAGTATCTTGAAATTCTCCTTGGTTTAATCTAGTAGAAGGTTGCATTGAATGGACTAGATATATTGCATAATCAGCACCTTCAAGTGCTCTCTCAGTACTTGAAATTGAGTATAGATCAACTTTTTTCCAAAGTACGTTATCTATTTCTTGATCTTTATCTACTTTTCTTGACAGAGCAACTATCTCATAATCATTTTTAAACTTTTCAATAATCCACCTTCCAATAAAACCAGTAGCTCCAGCAATTACAATTTTCTTTTTCAATTTTTTTTATATAAAATTAAAAAAATGAAAATGACCGTATATTAAATTTTAATAAAAATTTTATGAGGTCACAAACAATCTAATAAGAAATACAAAAAATCGAAGTGATTTATAAATATTCACAATTTGTGACCTCAAAAGTTTAGTTCGATTTCCAAGAAAAGCACAACATATCTGATGAGGCTAAAACTGGATGAGGGCATGCATCTTTTTGATAATTAAAACAATTTAAACAATTTGATGCTTTAACCACTTTTGTTTGTGATAATTTATGATCATTACATGTGTTGAGCAAAGTAACATCAATATTATGCTCTGAACAGGTAAAATCCTCAGTTAAATTTTCGCAACTTAAACAACTTGTAGTAGACTTTATAGACATAATTAAATTTTTATGCTAAATTAAATAAGAAATTGTTAAGAATGATTCTAAATCACTGATTATATGTAATTTATAATTAGTTTAAATAAAGATTACCTGTAATTTATTAAACAAATGAATAAAATTTACTTTAAATGTAAATTTAATGTGTATTTAATAATTAATTAACATTTATAAATAATTTAAATATTAAATATTGAATAAAAAGATATATTTTATGAATAATCGTTAAAATTATTTGTTAAAAAAAATATAGATCTCAAATTAAATATATATATGTTATTAAGTTCATAAAAATATACATTAATTGCTTAATTTATTATAAGAATTCAGAGTTTAGAAGTAATTTTGTATAAAATAAAAAAAAAATGAAAAAAATATATCAAATTTTACTTTTAACCATTTTAATTAGTTCATTTTCATTACAAAATAAAAACGTGATAAATGAGAATGAAAATACTTTAGGTGAAGTTGTAACCGCTATTGAAAATAGTAATTTCAATTACTTTATTGAACAATTTCAAAGTAATAAACTAAAAGTTAATCAAAGAATTGAAGGTAAAACTATGCTGATATTAGCTTCAATTTATGATAATCCTGAAATGATTAGATTTTTAATTCAAAATGGAGCACATTTTAATGGTGAATGCAGTAAAGGATTTGATGCAATGTATTATGCCAAAATCCACAAATCTTATTACGCATTAGCCGAACTTATAGTTTTAAAAGCATAAAACTACTTTTTTAAAACCTTACTGTACATTTTTGTTAGAAACATTGCAAGCTCTTCATTTGAAATATTTAAATTTAACATTTTACTATTTACGAATAGTTCAGGTGGTGAGCCGACTAGCATAAAACTTAAAAGCAAAAAGTCGTGTTTATTATCAAATTCTTTGGCTTTTAATTTATTTTTCATATCTCTTATAAGATCTCTAATCATTGATAAAATAATCTTACTTTTATATGAACTACTTCTTATATTATTTTGATTTTTTACATGAAATCTTATCATTTTTTTTGAAGAAATAAAATCAAAATAGCTTAAAAATGATTTGTATAAATACTCATGCGTATTTTTTGAGCTTTTCCTTGCATCTTTAATATTTTTCTCTATGTCAAAATTTAATTTTTCTATAATTGAATCAAAAATATGATTAACATCTGAAAAGTAATTATAAAAAGTACCTCTTCCTATATCTGCTTTTTTAATTATTTCTGATACAGTTGTATTATCAACACCTTTTTTTTGAAAAAAATTAAAAGCAACTTTAATTAATTTTTCCCTAATTAATAACTTATTAGATTCTCTTTTACTCATGAAAATTTAAAGTATTTGATTCATTTGAAAATTTTTACATTAAATTTTCAAAAACACCTGCTATGCCCTGACCACCACCAACACAAGCAGTCACTATACCATATTTTTTATTATTTCTCTTTAAATCATTTATCAGCTGAATTGTTAGTTTTGCTCCTGTACATCCAAGTGGATGACCTAAAGCAATTGCTCCACCATTAGGATTTACAATTCTTGGATTTAGTTCAGAGGATTTAATAACCGCAAGAGACTGAGCAGCAAATGCTTCATTTAATTCAATTTGATCAATATCGTTCAAGTTTAAATTAGCATTTTTCAAGGCTTGGGGTATTGCTACACAAGGACCTATTCCCATATAAATAGGATCAACTCCACCAACTGAAACTGATAATAATTTAGCCATTGGTTTTAGATTAAGTTCTTTAACTATTTTTTCACTAACAACTAATGTAAAAGCAACTCCGTCCGAGGTTTGAGAGGAATTACCAGCTGTTACAACACCGTCTTTTTTAAAAGCAGCTCTAAGTTTTTCTAAGGCTTTAATACTAGTATCCCTTCTTACCCCATCATCAACTTCAATAATTTTATTTTTTTTAACTTTTATATCGTTATCCACATATGTTGTCTCAACATCAATAGGAACAATTTTTTCTTTAAAAAAACCTTTATCAATTGCCTTTGCAGCTTTCATATGTGACTCATATGAGAAAATATCTGACTGTTCTCTTGTAATTTCATATTTTTCAGCAACGGCCTCTGCTGTTGCGCCCATAGATACGTGATAATTGATATTTTCAAGATTAGCTTGATAACTTGGTGCTAGCTTATAACCTGTCATAGGAATCATACTCATACTTTCAGCACCTCCAGCAACGTATATATCTCCAAATCCAGCTTTAATTTTTGAAACTGCAAGCGAAATTGCCTCCAATCCAGATGCACAATATCTGTTAATAGTCATTCCAGGAACTCCTGTTCCTAGTGCTCTAGCTGAAATCAGTCTCCCAACTTGCAAACCTTGTTCTCCTTCAGGATTTGCACAGCCAACAATCACATCATTTATTCTATCTAATTCAATTTCAGGAAATTTATTTAGTAAGTGCTTAATAACTAAAACCGAAAGATCGTCAGATCTAAAATTTTTAAATCCTCCTCTTTTAGCTTTAGTTACAGCAGATCTATAACCATCGATTATGTATGCTTCCATATTTAATTTCTTAAAGGTTTATTATTTAATAACAAATATTGAATCCTGTCAATTGTTTTTTGATTTCCTAAAAGACTTAAAAAAGCCTCTCTTTCTAAATTCAATAAATATTTTTCACTTACTAACTCATTAGAAGTCAGATCACCTCCGCAAATTACATTTGCAATTTTTCTTGCAATTACAACGTCATAGTCAGACATATAACCTGCAAGTTTATATTCGTTTATAGCAGAGTATAGAGTTGAAATACCTGCCCTACCTAAAACTTGAATATCAACTTTTTGATTTGGCGGCATGTAATTTTCAGATAACTGCAATACCTTTTTCTTTGCTTGAAATATATTTCTATTTAAATTAACACATACAAAATCTTTTTCAGCTGTAAGATAATTTAAATTATAACCTTCCCAAGCTGAAGTTGAAACAGANGCAGTTGCAATNGATTTAAAATGATCTATTAAAANTGGCATCTTAACATCTCCTTCATAAAATTTATCAGATGCCCTTNNAGCTAATTCTTTTACACCCCCACCAGCAGGCAATAGACCTACTCCAACTTCAACTAAACCAATATAAGACTCAGCTGCGTAAATTCCAGCATCACAATGCATTGAAATTTCACATGCACCACCAAAAACATAACCTTGAGTTGAGACCACAACTGGAATTTTTGATGTTTTTATTTTCATAACCAAATTTTGAAAATCTTGAATTAATATACTTAATTCATCAAACTTTTTTTGCATAGCTAACATTCCTATATTCATCAAGTTTGCTCCAACAGAAAACTGTTTGGCATTATTACCAATGACAATTCCTTTCCATCCATCTTTCTCAGCTAAATCAATCGAATCAGAAATTGCTTTTCCTATATTTTCTGATATCGAATTACTTTTTGAATTAAATTCAACACATAAAACACCATCCCCAATATCAATAACATTACACTCTGAATTCTTTAATACAATATTATTTTCCTGATATTTTAAAACAATTTGTGTATTTGCACTAGGTAGTTCAGAATACTTGAAATTGTTAATATCTAAAAATTTCTTTTTTCCATCCTGTATTTTATAAAAGCTATCAATTTTTCTATCACTCATTTGTTTGATCCATGCAGGAATAATTCCACCAAATGATTTAATAATTTTAATTCCATTTTGGAAACCAATTAAATCCCAATACTCAAAAGGACCAAAATCCCAATTAAAACCTGACTTCATAGCTTTATCAATAAATATAAATTGGTCAGCGATCTCAGGAATTCTATTCGCGGAGTACTCAAATAGGCACGAAAAATACTCTTTGTAAAACAAATTTTCTTTATCCTCTCCATTTAACAAAAAAGCAAGTCTTTTTGAAAAGTTTTCAATTTGTTTGGCTTTTTTTATTAAGGGTAAATTTGGTTTTTTAGAGAGCTTGTACTCAAGATTATATATATCTAAAGCCTTGATTATTGTTTTACCTTGTTGGTCTTTTTCAGTTGTTTTTTCATAAAAACCTTTATTAGTTTTATTCCCTAAGAAATTATTTTTAAGAAGAAAATTAATATACTTTGGTGTTTTAATATCTTTTAAAGAATCAATAAAGTCATCATTTTTAACATTTGATCTAACGAAATTTGAAACTTTTTCACCTGTGTCTATTCCAACTAAATCCTGCAATCTAAATGTTCCTGTATTTGGCCTGGCAATAATAGATCCTGTCATCAAATCTATTTCCTCAATAGAATATTTAAAACGATCAGTTAATTGAATTAATTTTAAATTTGACATAACACCCAACCTATTAGCAATAAAGGCAGGTGTATCTTTACAAAAAACAGGCTCTTTCCCCAAATAAGTTTCTGAAAAATTAATCAAATATTCTAGTACACTCTTACTAGTTAATTTATTTGGAATTATTTCAATTAGTCTCAAATATCTTGGTGGATTAAAAAAATGTACTCCACAAAAATGACTTTTAAAATTATCAGATCTACCCTCAGCCAACGTATTTATTGGAATACTTGATGTATTAGAACTGACAATTGAATTTTCGTCTCTATACTTTTCGATTTTGTTTAGTAGATTTTTTTTAATTTCTACATTTTCTATTATTACCTCAATAATCCAATCAACTTGACTAATTTTAATTATGTCATCATCAAAATTTCCTGTTTCAATTCTATTTACAAACTTTTTATCATACAATGGAGAAGGTTTTGACTTAACTATTCTCGACAAAGAATCATTTACAATTTTATTTTTATCATAATTTTTTTCTTTTGAATCTTTTGGTTTATATGTTAAGTCAAGTAATATTACCTTCATTCCAATATTTGCCAAATGACAAGCAATACCTGACCCCATAACACCAGAGCCTAAAACAGCAACTTTTTTAAATTTGTAATTCATAAAACATAATTAAAATAAAAGTAAAAAAAAATATTAAAAAAATGACACAGTGTCATTTTTTTTTTTAAATTTAGTTAAAAATATAGTTATGGCTGATTATGTTGACATGAAAACTTTAAAATTCCTTTTAAAGGAAGTTTATGATGCTAATAAACTTACCAAATACGATAAATTTAAAGAGTATGATGTTGAAAGTTTTGAAATGCTTTTAGATTCAACTAAGAGTTTTTCAGATAAATTTCTAAAACCCTTTTATAAAGAAATGGATACTAATCCTGCCCATTACAAAAATGGTAAAATAATTGTTCATCCAAGTGTTGAAAAAGTCATGAGAAATGCAGGAGAAAATGGTTCAATTGGCTCTATATTTTCGTATGATGATGGTGGCATGCAATTACCTCTACTTATACATCAAGCAAATGGATTTATAGCAGGTGCAGCCAATAATGGAGCTATAGGTTATCCTGGTCTAACCTCAGGTGCAGCTCACTTAATAGTTACATTTGGAAATGATGAACTAAAAAAAAGATTTACACCTAAAATGATTTCAGGTGATTGGGGAGGTACTATGTGTTTAACTGAACCACAAGCTGGAAGCTCATTGTCTGACATAATTACATCTGCAAAAAAACTTTCGGATGGTAGCTACTCTATAAAAGGTGACAAAATATTTATTTCTGGAGGAGATCACGATTATTGTGATAATTTTGTTCATCTTGTTTTAGCTAGAATCGATGGAGCTCCCAAAGGAACCAAAGGAATTTCTCTTTTTGCAGTTCCTAAAAATAATATTGATGAAAACCATAATGTTACTGATTCAAATAATGTAACAACTATTGGCGATTTCCAAAAACTAGGAGAAAAAGGATTTTGCACAACTCATTTAGCATTTGGTGAAAAAGGAGTTTGTAAAGGTTGGCTTGTTGGTACAGAAAACAAAGGGCTTTCTCATATGTTTCAAATGATGAATAGCGCTAGAATTGATGTTGGTATGAAAGGTGCTTCTCTTTCAACTGCAGCCTATTTAAGTTCTCTAGAATATGCTAAAGAAAGGCCTCAAGGAAGAAGAATAAGCTCATCTGGAAATAAAAATATCGAATCTGATCAAGTAAATATAATTGAACATCCAGATGTAAGAAGAATGCTTTTATTTCAAGAATGTATTTCACAAGGGTCATTGGCACTTCTTCTTCAATGCTCATTATATTATGACCTTTCAAAAGTAGAAAGTGATGAAAAAAAAGAGAAATATCATGACTTACTTGAAATTTTAACTCCAATAGCTAAAACATATCCAGCTGAAAAGGGTTTAGAATCTATTAGTAATGGCTTACAGGTTTTGGGCGGATATGGCTTTTGTACTGATTATGACTTAGAACAATATTATAGAGATATCAGAATAATGTCAATTTATGAGGGTACAACAGGTATACAATCTCTTGATCTAATGGGTAGAAAAATAATTATGAAAAATGGTGAGTCATTTAAATTTTTAATCAATGAATTTAAAGAAACTATCGAAAAAGCATCTACTTATGAAGAACTAAAACCATATGCTAATACATTTAAAAATTATTCAAAAGATTTATCAGATACAATAATGGAACTTATCCAAATTGCAATTAAAGGTGATCACGAGAGATACATTTCTGATGCTACAATTTTTATGGAATATATGAGTAATGTTGTAATTGCATGGCAGTGGTTAAAAATTTCTGCATGTGCAAAAGAAAAAATTATAAATGGTGCTGATGATCACTTAACTTCATTTTATGAGAAAAAAATACATGCAATGAAATTTTATTTTAAATACGAATTGACTAGAAACAAAGGAATAAAAGAGATTTTATTGCATCCTGATTCACTTACCATTCCTAATAAAGAAAAAAAAATATTTATATAATTTAAACAATAAAATATGAATGAAGATTTAATTTTTGAGCAAATGAAAGAAAAGGCAATGAATGCTGAGCCACTGGGAGGAACTTTAAAATTTAAAATTGATGATAAAACTGTCTACATTGATGGTAGTGGTGATACTAACATTATATCAACTGATGATAAGGAAGCTGATTGTACCATTTCAGCTTCATTAGATGTCTTAATGAAACTTAAAAATGGTGAAATAAATCCTATGATGGCTGTAATGGGTGGTCAAGTTAAAATTGGAGGAGACATGGGTTTAGCAACAAAAATCCAATCTCTCTTAAGCTGATAAAATGAAGATTCTTGTCTGTATAAGTAATGTTCCTGACACTACTTCAAAAATAAATTTTAAAAACAACGACACTGATTTTGATTCCTCTGGAATTCAGTATATAATAAATCCAAATGATGAATTTGGCTTAACTAGAGCAGTCTGGTTTCAGCAAAAAGATGATTCTGACATAACCGTTTTAACAGTTGGAGATAGCTCCTGTGAACCAATACTTAGAAAATGTTTAGCAATTGGAGCTAATCGAGCAGTGAGGATTAATTCAAAACCTACTGATGCATTTCAAGTTGCATATGAGATTGCTGGATTTTGCAAAAAAGAAAAATTTGATCTAATTATTACTGGAAGAGAATCAATTGATTATAATGGAGGAATGGTTGGAGGTCTTTTATCAGAAATTCTGGATTATAATTACGTAACCAATTGTATTGATCTTAAAATAAATAATAATATAGCTCATACGTCAAGGGAAATAGACGGAGGAAAAGAGGAATGTGAGGCTCAGCTTCCTATTATTATTGGATCTCAAAAAGGCATTGTAGAGGAAAAAGATTTAATTATACCAAATATGAGAGGTATCATGCAAGCAAGACAAAAACCTCTCTTAGTAATTGAATCAATTGGAGAGAAATTCAAGTCTAAAAGTATTAGTTTTGAAAAACCTAAAGAGAAGAATAAAATAAAAATTGTAAACTCGGAGAATGTTGATGAATTAATAAATTTATTACATAACGAGGCAAAAGTAATTTAATATGAGCATCTTAGTTTATACAGAATCAGAGGGGAATAAATACAAAAAACAAGCTTTGGAAGCCGTTTCTTATGCTAAGGAACTTGCAAATATATCTGGAGAAAAACTTTATACTTTAAGTGTCAATGTTGAAAATACTGAAGCCTTAAATGACTATGGTCCCGATCATAATATTTTAGTTAATGATGAAAAACTTATAAATTTTAAAGCTAAAACTTATTCAAATTTAATATCAGATGTTGCAAATGAAATAAAAGCACGTTTTATCATACTAACTAACAGCTCAAATAGTAGATACATTGCACCAATTATTTCAATAAAGCTTGATTCTNGCTATTTTTCTAATGTAGTTGNACTNCCAAAATCCTTATCTCCNTTAAGTTTAAAAAGTTCTTGTTATACTAATAAAGCATTTGTTATTAANTCAAGNNAATNTAAAATTAATGTAATNAGTTTATCAAGCAATTGTTTTGGATTACANGAAAACAAATCAAATCCTGAGATAGAAGANAAAANTTATGATATAATTGAAGAAAATTTAGTTGTAAAAAAACTTGAAAAAACAAAAGGAAACGCTAATATCGCGGATGCTGATATTGTTGTGTCTGGAGGAAGAGGTTTAAAAGGACCTGAAAACTGGAACTTAATTGAAGATTTAGCTGATGTTTTAGGTGCTGCGACGGCTTGCTCAAAACCTGTTTCTGATATGGGGTGGAGACCTCATAGTGAGCATGTTGGTCAAACAGGCAAACCTGTAGCCTCAAATTTATATATTGCAATTGGAGTATCTGGAGCTGTGCAACACATAGCAGGTATAAACTCTTCTAAAATCAAAGTAGTAATTAATAATGATCCTGAAGCTCCTTTTTTTAAAGCGGCTGACTACGGTATAGTTGGAGACGCTTTTGAAGTAGTTCCAAAACTAACTGAAAAACTTAAAAACTTTTTAAATCAATAAAAGTGATTTTCAATCCAATTTAATTCCACTTTTAAAATATTCCACTTTTATTTTATTTCCCTCAGCATCATAATCAATCCATTCTCCATCCTTTTTACCTTGTGAATCAAATTTAATTTCTTTTCTGATTTTACCATTTGAGTAATAATAGGTTGTATTTCCAACTAAAACTCCATTGTTGAAAGTATTTTTTTCCTTAACTATTCCGTTTTCCCAGTAGACAAATCTTGATCCATGAAATTTTCCATTATTGTAATTAACGGTCTCAGACATTACTCCATTTTCAAAATAATTGTTTTCATAACCCTGGAGAATTCCATTTTCATAATTAACCTCTTTTTTAATTAAACCACCAGGATAAAATTCTTTAAAAAAACCATTATATCTTCCATCTTTCAATTCAAATTCTAAAGAAATTTTGTCATTGGATTTTTTATAAACTTTACCTGAAAATTTTTTGTTATTATAATAAAAAATTGTTTGACCATCTGTACTATTTTCCTGTAGTTTCTCAAATGATATAAAATCATCACTTTGGCATGTAACAAATAAAATAGATAAAAAAATTACAGTTCTCATATTATTTATAAACTTATAAATTATAAGCAAGAAACAAAACCTCAGCGATGCAAGCAGGCTTATCTTGATCTTTTAACTCAAAAACAACCTTTAATTTATATTTTGCCCCCATTTTAATTTTTTGAAATTCTACTAGAGTTACCCTTGCTCTATAAAAATCTCCTGATTTAGTAGCAGATGGAAATCTCACTCTGTCTAATCCATAATTTATTCCAATTTTAACATCCGAAAAATGACAAACATCAAAAATTATTTTAGAAATCATTGACAACATTAGAAAACCGTGAGCAACTGTTTTTTTATATGGAGATTCAATTTCTGCTCTTTTTGAGTCAATATGAATCCATTGCATGTCTTCAGTAACCTCTGCGAATGAATTTATCTTTTCTTGAGGCATTTCAACCCATGATGTTAAACCAACCTCTTTGCCAATATAATTTTCAAATTCAAATAAATTATCAAGAGAAGTTTTATGTGGTTTTTGATTGAGAGTATCCATATTAATTTGGCATTGCCCCTCCATTTGCATGAAGAGTTATTCCACTTATAAAGCCAGATTTTTTCGATGCTAAAAACAAATAGGTATATCCCATATCCTCAGGTGTACCTATTCTTCCAACAGGAATCATTTTGATTTCATAATCAATTACCTCCTTAGGCATAGAATCGGACATTTTGGATTTAATAAAACCTGGAGCAACTGCATTAACAGTTATTCCATATTTTCCAACTTCCTTACACAGTGATCTTGTAAAACCAGAAACAGCTGCTTTTGTTGCTGAATAATTTGTTTGACCAAAAGCACCTTTAAATCCATTAATTGACGAAGCAGAGATTATTCTTCCATATCCAGCGCTTTTCATATGGGGAAGAACAGACTGAGTAGTTAAGTACAATGCCCTTAAATTTATGTTGATAACTGTATCCCAATCATCTTTTGACATTTTTAAAAAGGATCTATCTCTAATTACTCCAGCATTATTTATCAATATATCTATTTTTTTGAATTTTTTTATGATAAAATCTGTTGCTTTATTAACCTGACTCTCTGAGGTAATATCAACTTTTTGATAAAAAATATCACCTCCATCTTCATTTATTTTTTTTGCTGTCAGCTCACCTTCATCAAGTATATCCCATAAAAAAACTGTAGCCCCTTCATTACAGAAAACTTTACATATACCCTCTCCTATTCCTCTTGCTCCACCAGTCACAATTGCAATATTTCCCTCTAATTCTTTCATAATAAAATATTCATTAAATTAAAAAAAAAAGGGGATGAAAAAAATTCCATCCCCCTTTTTAAAAAAATAAATTGAATTAAAAGGTGTATGTTGCTTTAGCAATCATTCTTCTACCAATTACAGGCATACCTTGAAATGCCCTGTATTTGTTGTCAAATATATTTGTACCAGAAATATCAATTCTTAAACCATTATCAAATTGATATCCAATATTCATGTCAAATAAGTTCTTTTCTTGAACTTCTCCTCCATATAATGCACTATCAGAATTAAATGCTGAGTCATGTTGATAAGATAAATTAAATCGAATTCCTTTATCTAAACCAGCAATATAATCTAATCCCGCTCTATATTTGTGCATAGGTGAATCTAAACCAGTTGCAAATGGTAGATCATCATCTCCAACTGCCCACCAGTTTCTGTTAACCCAGGAAAGATTAGCATAATAAGACAGTTTAGAGTTAACATAATATTGAAGGTCAATATCAGCACCCCAGTGTCTTCTTGTAGCATCAGCATAATTTCTGTAACCAAATCCAGTATTTAACCATTGATCGTTATCCGGAGCAGATGGTGCTTCAATAGCTCCAAAAATTGGTTGGAATCCGTTTGATACCCCTGCTGCTTGAGCAAATCCTTCTCCTGTACTCGTAAAAGCTAATCCAGCTGCTTGAGCTAAACCACCCAT
>PACV01000062.1 GCA_002702875.1 Flavobacteriaceae bacterium | reverse complement strand
TCAAGAGATCGAGCTGATTTTAAAATTGTACCACCTTTATTAATAATATTATTAACTGATCTTGCATTCATCTGAACCATATCGTCATTAATTAAACCTTGAAATCCTTGTTGAATTCCGAAACAATCAACATTATGATATGAACAAGATCTCACCACAGATCTTATAGCTGCGTTCATACCAGGAGAATCTCCTCCGGAAGTTAAAAAACCCACTTTTTTTATTTTATTTTTTTTCATAATTAAAAACCAAAAATAAGTATTTCATTTATGATGTAGTATATATTTAATTTTTATTTTTTTTTACAGATATTTTTTTTAATAAACTTTTAAAATTATTAAAGTTAACGTCATAAGAAATACCAATTCCTTGTGTATATCCAGCTTCGTCTCCAATATAATTAAATTCATTCTCCTTGTTGAAAACCTTTCCTTTTAAAGAACCCTCTTCATTTAAAATAAAATCAATTTGGACATCACCAACAATTGAAGTCTCCTCTAATCCATCAACTGGGACACCAATTTTACCATTTATTAAAATCTTATCGCTGATTTGAGTAGTTAAAGTTAATCCAATCCTATCCTCAGTCCTAACATAGTTTTCAGGATTTCTATCTCCTTTCAAATAATCTAAACCAACATTTAATTTATTTTCATCACTTGATAGTAGTGAATTTATAATACCAGAGGCTTTTTGATATAAATTATTTGCAATACCCTGGGTGGATATTGAAACATCACTTATGAAAATTCCCTGAGAAAGTAATGAAATCGCTTGTAACTGTCTAATTTGCTTGTCAGCTATTCTGTAATTGATTTCTGACAAAAAATTTTCACTTGTATTTGGAAACAAAATTGAAAAATCGGGATCGTCAGGTTTTAATAAATCTCCATACAATTTTATTTCAACATTTGTGTCAATTTTTTTATTAAAATTTGGATTATCAACCAAAATAGCAGGGTTTGCACCACCAGGAACTTGATAGACAGCTTCTAAATTCATCTTTGCATTTACAGGATTACCGTTCCATGAAATTTTCCCTCCTTCTTTTAAATCAAATTTTTTATCAATAAATCCTAAATTTTTGAAATTATACTCACCCTGGTTCATTACAAAATCACCCCACATATTAAATTTTCCAGAATTGTTAGTTTCCATTAAAATATCTCCGGAACCTCTACCCTTTAGTGTACTACCAGTATTTTTGTCAACAACTATCTCCAACTCAGCATTTTTATTAACTTTCAAATCGATTATTAGTTCGAGATCATTAAAATATTGATCAGTATTTAATAAATCTTGAGTTCGGAGATTATTATTTTGTTTTGAAGACAAAAAATCAATATAAGATGTATCCAGTAATCCTTTTGGATCAGCCCAAGGAATAACAATTGATGTTCCATCAGCAGTTGAGCCTGATAATTTAATTGTCAAATTTTTGAATAAACCTGACATCAAAACCCCACCATTTAAAAGTCCCTTTCCGTAGAATAAAGGTTCATTTTCCTCAATTTTATTAAAAATTAAAAGATTGTTTGAATCAATCTGAAAGTCTAACGACCAATTTTTAAAATTTTCATGATTAATAGATCCATTTAGTGTTCCACTCGTTTCAATCACATCCTCATAAAAATCAATATTCTTAAAATCAAATGTGTTTTCATAAAGATTTACATAAGTTAAAGGATTAAATTTGTATGTGACATTTGTGTATGGTAAAAAAATTGAACCTTCGTCAAGTATTAAATATCCATTAGCTGAGATTTTATTTAAAAAACCACTGAGATTTACTATTCCTGAGACATTTCCTTCAACTTCCTTTACTCTGTCTTTTCCCAGCTTAGACAAAAAGGAAAGATCAAATTTTTTAAAATTTAAAGAAATATCACTAAAAAATTTATTTTCCACAATAGAAATCAAACCTTCAGATTTTAAAAAAATATCATTGCTGTTGAAAATTTTATAATCGACTAAAAAATGATTGTTTTTTGTAGAATTTAAATCAAAACTCAAATTACCATAATTTGTATCATTTATTTTAAATTCACTAATAAAAACATTTGCTTTAGATAAATTTTCTCCATTTAAATTTTTAATTTTTAAATCAAGATTTGAATAACCTTCAAAAATAAATTTATCATTATCTGGAATTATTTCATCTAGGTTAACGTTTTCAAATTTTAAATCAAAACTCAAATTATCATTATTTAAATATTTTCCTTCAAAACTAATCTTTTGATTTAGAGAACTAAAAGTCAAATTTTTTAAAAAAACACTATTATCTTTCTTATTTATTGTTATTTTATTTTCATTATTATTTGCAATGACCCATTTATTGATATCAATTATTTCAAGAGCATTTATCTTTATTATTTTATCATAGGATTTATTATTATAATAAGAAAAGTTTGAGTTGATTTCTGTTCCATTTTTATTTTCAAAACTTGCTTTAAAATCAAAAGTTATGGAATCAGATTTTTTTAAACTAACAAGTTTTAGTTTTTTTAATTTTGTTTTATTTATAATAATCTCTCCAGTCTGTAATTTAGTTTCATAACTATTATCATTTATTGCAGAGAAATTTATTGATTCAAATTTATTATTACCAAAAATTAAAATTGGTAAATTTACTTCCAAGAGTGAATTTTGATTTGAGATATCAGCTTTAATATAGGTTTTATCTGAAGTTTGAATTTCAGGGAAAATTTTACTCACAAACTTATTCTTAATATTTAAATTGAATTTTAAATTTTCATTTTTATTTCTATAATTGTAATTCAAAAAAGGATAATAATCTTCTAATGAATTCACTACAATATTTTTAATTCTATTAAAATTAAAATTTCCCTCAAGATCAAAACTTAAAGCATCAGTCTCTGCTATATTGATAGATTTGAAGTTATTTACAGCTTCATACTTTATTAATATGTCATCGAAAAAATTATTTTTTTTATCAACAATTAAATTTGGTTTGTAAATATTTATTTGAATATTATCATTTTCAGGATTTTTAATACTTTTTAAAACACCAGAAAAAATAACCTCACTCTCTTGAGATGCAATTTTTAGTTTTGAAAGATTAATTCTATTCAAATCAAATTGAATAGATTCAACTTTATAATTAGACATATCAAAATCAATGTTACCTGTTATATTAAAATCTTTTGAATCTGAAAAAAACTTTGTATAAATTATATTATTATTTAAAGATGCGTCAAGATTAAGATTTGAGATAACTGAATTCTTAAATTTAATTTTTTTAAACTGTGAGTTCCAGGCATCAACAATAATCTCATTTTCTTTAAATAATCCACTTAATTGTAAATTTCCTCCAACTGAATTAATTTGTTTAAAAAGAACCAAATCCCCAATCTTTAAATCCTCAAATAAAACTTTATTTTCAAAAACCCAATTGCCTTTATTTTTTGAAAAAGTTGATTCTGATTCAATATATCCAATGTTTGAATGAATATTATAATTTGATTCTATTGTACTAGAATTAATTCTAATTTTTCCATTGGAGTTTATATAAGTTAACTCATTTAAATATTTCTTATACTTTGAGTAAAAATTATCAGAAAAGATATATTTAAATGAATCATTAAATAAATTCAGTTTTTTTAAATCCAAATGAAGGACAGTATTTTTAAGATTAGTGTCTAAATTATTAATTAAAATACCTGAACTTAAATCAATAACATTTTCTAGATTAATATTTAAAAATCCTTCAAGCTTACTTATTTGTCCATTAAGATTAAATGAAAAATCATATTTATTTTCCTTAAATATTTTATTTGAAAAAGTTTTTTTCAATTTAAAATCATCTATGTGAAAATTTAATGATAGTCTTAAAGAATCAAGGTTATTGGATTGAATCCAGTTATCGTTACTTATTTTCAGATCAAATTTTATTTTACTATCATCAAAATAAAAATCAAAATTTTTTAATTCTAGGTAGTCTTTCTTTAAAACTAGCTTTCCGGATGCATTTTTTATTTCGTTATCAAAATATCTTAAATTAAAATTATTAATATAATAACTCAAAGACTTATTTTCTATTAAAAAATCAGAAACATACAATTTATCAATTAAAAAAGAATCAATTTTTTTCTTTGATGGATCTTTTAAATTAAATTTTAATTCGTTGATGTTAATTTTTTCTACATTAATTGAACTTTTTATTTCTTCAGATAAAATATTTCTAATTTTTTCTTTAATTGAAAAACTCAGATTTTTGTCATACAAATTTTTATTTGAATTAAGATCAAAACTATCAACAGAGTAATTAAAATCTAGACCATTTAAATTTATTTGTTTAAAGTTGTATTCATTTCTAAAAATGTCAGATAATTCAGATAATGACATAGTTAGTTCATTTATTTCAACATTATTGTCTAAAGTATCATTTATTGTAACTCTTTTAAGCATTAAATTTCCATCTAGACCAATTTTTGTTTTATCTATTGAAAATTTATAATTATCAGCATTTGGAAATCTATCTATTATTAGTTCAATTATTTTTTTTTGAAAAAATTCAGAATTAATTAATACATAAAAACCACTAGTTGTTAATAATATAAAAACTAAAAGTCTTGTTATATTTTTTTTCAATTTATTATATTAAAAAATTAATTTTGCAATAACATCTAAGTTAAACAATTAATGTCAAAAAAACCATGTTATATATTGGGCATTGAATCATCATGTGATGAAACCTCAGCAGCAGTTTTAAAAGACGATAGAGTTTTGTCAAATATTATTGCAAATCAGGAAATACACAAAAAATTTAATGGAGTTGTCCCTGAACTTGCATCTAGAGAACATCAAAAAAATATTATTCCTGTTGTAATTGAGGCATTAAACAAAGCAAGTATTGAAAAAAAAGATATAAATGCTATTGCTTACACTTTTGGTCCAGGTTTATTAGGTTCATTATTAGTTGGAAGTTCTTTTGCAAAATCATTATCAATTGGTTTAAAAATCCCAATAATAGCTGTTAATCACATGCAAGCTCACCTTTTATGTCATTTTATAGACCAAAATATTGAAAAACCAGATTTTCCATTTATCGGTGTTACTTTGTCTGGAGGTCATACCCAGATTATTATAGTTAAAAATTTCTTTGATATGAAATTAATTGGCTCAACACTTGACGATGCAATTGGAGAGGCGTATGATAAATGCGGAAGGCTTATGGGATTAGACTATCCAAGTGGTCCCCTAATTGATAAATTATCAAAAAATGGTGATAATTCTAGGTTTAAATTTCCATTACCAAAAGTAGACGGCTTAAATGTAAGCTATAGTGGAGTTAAAACCTCTTTTTTAAATTTTTTATCAAAAAAAAGTAAACCTTTTATAGAAGAAAACTTAGTTGATTTATGTGCTTCAATTCAGTCAACATTAAATAAAATTATTATTAATAAGATAGTTTTAGCAACTCAAAAATTTAATTTAAAAACAGTTGTTATTGGAGGAGGTGTTGCGTGTAATTCAAATCTAAGAAACGAATTACTTAATCTTTCAATAAAGAAGGAAATCAAAGTACATTTACCCATAAAAGAGTATACAACTGATAATGCCGCAATGATAGGTATTGTAGGTTATTTAAAATTTAAAGAAAAAATATTTTCTACTATATCACAAGAAGTAAAATCAAAATTAACATTTTAATATGCAGCTTTTTTTCTTTAAAAGTATAAACTTGAGTTCGATGGAGGTTTTTTTTGATGAGAATGAAAGTTATCACATAATAAAAGTTATGAGAAAAAAAAAGGGTGATATAATTAAAGCAACTGATGGAAATGGAATATTATTAGAAATAAAAATTACATCTATAAAATCCAATAAATTAATAGGGTTGTTATTAAAAAAAATGAATATAAAAGCTAACAAACACTCTCCTGATATTGGTATTTGTATTCCAAAAAAAACATCAAGATTTGAGTGGTTTATAGAAAAAGCTACTGAAATTGGGATTAGAAATATTTATCCAATCATATCACACAATACCGAAAAAAAAAAAATAAACTACGATAGGTGTAAAAAAATAATTAAAATGGCAGCAAAACAGTCAAATAACTTTTATTTACCTGAAATTAAGAATATTTCTATTTTTAAAGATTTTGTTGTAAAAAAACAAAAAGGCTTTATTGCAAATTGTTCAAATATTGATAGTAAAAAATTTAATGAAATAAAATTGTATAACAACCCACTTTTTCTGGTTGGACCCGAGGGAGACTTTTCAGATTTCGAAATTGAATTTGCAAAAAAGAATGGTTACGTCTCAATTAATTTTGGAAAACAAATCTTAAGATCTGAAACTGCCGCTATTTACATTTGTTCAATTTGTAATAACGCTAATAATTTCAATTTGTAAAAACTCCTATATTTATGGTATGAATCATAATATAATTTCTAAAGGAATTTTTAAAGGTTTTTTTCTTGTCTTGCTATTTTTATGCTTGATATATTTCGTATTCACGATTAGACTAGTAATTGGTTACATCTGTGTTTCAGCTATAATTTCTTTAATTCTGAGACCATTTGTAAATTTTCTAATTAAAAAATTAAAATTCAAAAAAATTTTTGCAGTAGTCACCACTATATCAATATCAATTATTACATCTATTGGATTTTTTAGCTTACTCATTCCAATTTTTTCCAAACAAATTGAAAATCTGTCACTCTTAGATATGAATCAGTTAGAAATTAAAATAAGAAATTTAATTATTGAAATTTCAAAATATATATCTGTATATGGTGAGAATTGGAAGGATATTATATTAAGTCAAAATTTATTTTCAAATTTAAATTTAAAATCTATTCCAATTTTTTTTAATGGATTATTGAATTTATTAAGCGGATTTACAATTGGTTTTTTTTCAATATCCTTTATAACATTTTTCTTTCTTATTGATGAAAATCTTCTAGAAAAAATCACTTTATATCTAACAAATACAAAACAAGAATTAAAATTAAAAAAATCCTTTATTAAAATAAATTATCTTTTAAGAAGATATTTTGTTGGATTAATTATTCAAATATCAATTTTATTTATTATTTATAGTACTATACTATATATTTTGGAAATTCAAAATGCACTAATTATTTCTCTTTTAGCAGCACTTTTAAATATTATCCCATATGTCGGACCTTTTATCAGCGGAATTTTGATTATTCTGTTAACAATGACCTCAAATATAGAAATGAGTTTTTTAGAGGTCTTGTTGCCAAAAACCATTTATGTCTTTTCAGGATTCATATTTGGTCAATTGATAGATAATTTTGTATCACAGCCGCTTATATTTTCAAGAAGTATTAAATCACATCCTTTAGAAATTTTTATTGTAATACTTTGTTTTGGATATGTTTTTGGAATATTGGGTTTGATTTTGGCAATCCCAATTTACACTTCAATTAAAGTTATAATTAATGAATTTTTTTCAAAAAAAGATATAATTAAAATTATAGAAAAGTTTTAAAATTTTTTCAACAACTTGGATTGCTTCAATAATGACTCTTTAAATTCATTTTTTAATCTCTCAATAAGTTTCGAAGTTTTCATAACATCATTAATTGATGTTACTCCCTGTCCAGCAGACCAAATTGTTTTCCATGCTTGAGCCTCTTTTTCAGAGTGACTTAATTCTTTTCCAAAATCAATTTTTTTTGATTGATTCCATAAATCCTCAGTTATTCCAACAGACTCTAAACTTTTTTTAAGAAAATTAGCATTAACTCCTGAAACAGCAGCAGTATAAATAATATCACTTGCTGAACTTTCAATAATCATTTGTTTGTATTTATCATCAGCTAAGCTTTCTTCAACATTAATAAATCTAGTCCCCATATAAGCTAAATCTGCTCCCATTTGCATAGCAGACGCAATATCATTTCCGTTACTTATACATCCAGATAACAAAATTGTTTTTTTAAAAATTTTTTTTACTTCTGAGATTAAAGAAATTGGATTTGTAGATCCAGCATGTCCACCAGCACCAGCTGATACTAAAACAAGTCCATCTACTCCAGCCTCAGTTGCTTTTTCAGCGTGTCTTTTTTTTATTATATCATGATAAACAATTCCACCATAGCTATGAACAGATTCAACTATCTCTGATACAGCACCCAATGATGTAATTATCAAAGGAACCTTATGTTTAATACATACTTCAAGATCATCCTTAACTCTTATATTTGTTGGGTGAACAATCAAATTAACTCCATATGGGGCAGGCTTTTTTCCAGTTTCCAACTCAAATTTTTTCAAATCTTCTTTTATTTCAATGATCCAGTCCTCAAAACCTGAAGACGATTTTTGGTTTAGAGATGGAAAAGTCCCTACTATCCCATTTTTACAACATTCAGTTACTAGCTTTGGTCCAGAAATTAAAAACATCGGAGCTGCTACAACTGGTAAATCTAAGTTATCATAAAATTTAGGTTTCATAATTTATTTTTTTAACAAACTCCAATAAAAATTAAATTTTGATACTTGATCACCTTTTTCATCAATTCCAATTGAAGTTAATTTAATAATTTTTGGTTTTTTAATTTTTAAGTTTTTAATTGTTTCACTAACAATTTCTCCTTGATTACAGCTAAATAAGATTCGACCTTTAGCCTTTTTTGAAAAATCAGCACTGTTATTTACAACAAGCATAGATATATCAATCTTTTCAATTTGAATTTGTTTAAGTATGAGAACTCCAGTTGAAATTTCAGCAGCCATACCCTGAACAGCCCAAAAAATAGAATCAAATGGATTTTGATTTATCCACATGTGTTTAAGTCTAACTGTGGCTGAGTTATCATCAATTTTATCAACCCTAACACCTGTTAACCATGCTGCAGGGAGTTTTAAAAAAAAAAACAAATTAGCTCTAAATGGAGTTATTTTTTTTCTCACTTATATTTTATTTGTTCTTCTTTGAGGATTTAATTATACTAAGAATATTTTTTACATCCTTGGTAAGTTGTTCATAATTATCACTCTCAACTATATCCTTTGTAATAAGTTTTGATCCCATCCCAAGACAAATAGCACCTGAATTAATCCAACTAGTTATATTATTTTTATCATTAAGAACACCTCCTGTTGGCATAATATTAGTCCAAGGCTGAGGTCCTTTTATCGCTTTTATAAATTCTGCTCCATATACTTGACCAGGAAATAATTTGACAATTTCACAACCTAGTTCTTCTGCTTCACAAATTTCGTTTAAAGATCCACAACCTGCAGACCAAAAAATTTTTTTTCTGTTACATAAATATGCTATATCTTTTCTTAGTACAGGAGTTACAATAAAATTAGCTCCAATCTGGATAAAATATGAGGTCTCAGCAGAGTTTGTTAAAGACCCTACGCCTAAAATTAGTCCAGGACAATTGTTATTAACATGATCTATTAGTTTTTCAAATATAATATGTGCATTATCACCTCTACTAGTATACTCTATAATTCTTGAACCACCCAAATAACAAGAGTCAATAATTTTTTTACAAATATTAATATCAGAGTTATAAAAAAGTGGAACTAACCCGTCATTTTTCATAACATTAAAAACATCAATTCTACTAAACTTTGCCATAATAATTGTTTAACGTGAAACTCTTCCTGACGTATCTCCAGATAATATTCTATTTACCTCATCAATTGTAACTAAATTAAAATCTCCTTTAATTGTATGTTTTAATGAAGATGCTGCTGCTGCAAACTCTAGTGCATCTTGATCATCTTTAAGTACTCTTAATCCATAAATTAAACCTGCCATAAAGGAATCCCCTCCTCCAACTCTATCAACTATATGAGTTATATTGTGTGTTTTTGAAAAAAATGCTTTTTTACCATCGTAAAGCACTCCCGACCATAAATTATTAGATGCATTGATAGAACCTCTTAAAGTCGTAATAATTTTTTTTGCTTTAGGAAATTTTTTCATCAAACTTTTACTAACCTCAACATATTGGTTAGGATCTATTTGATCTCCCTTTATTACATCTGTATTTTTTGGTTTTATATCAAAATACAATGAAACATCCTCTTCATTACCTAAAATTATATCACAATACTTAACTAATTCACTCATTGCAGAAGAGGGGGATTTTCCGTATTTCCAAAGTTTCTTTCTGTAATTTAAGTCAGTTGATATAGTTATTCCCATCTGATCTGCAACTTTTAATGCTTCCAAACAAACATTAAATGCATTTTGGGAAATAGAAGGTGTTATGCCAGTCCAATGAAACCAATCACAATTTTTAAAAACATCTGACCAATTAATAGTTTTTAAATCAACTTGAGAAAAAGATGAATTTGATCTATCATAAATGACTTTACTTCCGCGAGATACTGCACCGGTTTCTAAGAAATATATACCTAATCTATTACCTTTTCTTAAAATATTATCAGTTCTAACATTACGTTTTTTTAGTTCCATTATTGCATAATCTCCAATATCATTTTTTGGAATTTGAGATACAAAACTAACTGGTACACCAAAATTTGCTAGGGATACTGCAACATTTGATTCACCTCCACCAAATACAATTTCAAAAGTATTTGTTTGAGAAAAACGAAGATTGTTAGGAGGAGACAATCTCATCATTATTTCGCCAAATGTAACGACTTCTTTCATTTTTATTTCCCTCTTAAATTAGAATAGTTATATGACAATTCAAAACATTCTAGTTTGAAAAAATTAACAGAAGCTAAAAGATGATCAAAAATATCTGACATCAAATGCTCATATTTTTTCCAATCTTTATCTTTACTAAAAACATAAACTTCAACTGGAATTCCTTGAGATGTAGGATCAAGTTGTCTACACATGATCATCATATCCTTATTAATTAATGGGTGTTTTTCAAGGTATGTTTCAGCATATCTTCTAAATATACCTAAATTAGTCATGTTGCGACCATTAATCATTAGATCTTTATTAGTTTTGTTTGAGGAATTATAATTGACAATCTCTTTTTGTCTAATATCAATGTAATCCTTAATTATATCAATATTTCTCAAATTGTTAATTTCATTTTCAGATAAAAATCTAATGCTTGAGGGTTTAATTAAAAGTGATCTTTTAATTCTTCTACCGTCTGAATCACTCATACCCCTCCAATTTATAAATGAGTCTGAAATAAGTTTATATGTTGGAATTGTAGTAATTGTTTTATCAAAATTTTGAACTTTAACCGAAGACAAACTAATTGAAATTACGTCTCCATCAGCTCCACTTGAATTCATGGTTATCCAATCCCCAATTCTTACAGTATCGTTAATGGTAATTTGAATACTTGCTACAAAACCTAAAATAGTATCTTTAAATATTAACAAAATTATAGCCGAAAAAGCACCTATAGTTGTCAAAAAAGTACCAATGTTCTTTCCTGTTAATAAAGATAAGATCATAACTATTCCTACAAACCAAATTATAATCAAAAATACCTGAACATAACTATCAATAGGTTTATTTTTGAATTGAGAATGACTTTTGGAATAATCCCTAAGAGTAAATAATAAACTACGAACAATCAAAATAGTTATTAGTATGAACGTAAATTCAATAAATTTTGAAATACCTAAAGAAAATGAATTATAGTCCTCAAAAATTTTAGAAATTGATAAGTAAATAAATATCGTAGGAATTAAAAAAGAAGTATAAACAGGAAATTTATTTTTTATTAATATATCATCAAAATTCGTTTTTGTTTTTTTTGAAATTCTTTTAAATGCACCGTTTATTATTTTTTTTGATATTAAAAAAATAATTACACTAACAAAAAAAACAGCAATAGTAAAAAAAATTATATTATTTGTCATACTATTAATTAACATTAAAATTATTTATTTATAAATATTTATTACTTTAATTGATTAAATATATAAATTCATAATAATCTAAACACATGAAAAAACTATTTTATTTACTTTTTGCAGTTTTCATTTTTGGGTGTAATACTAATAAAGAAATGATTATTTTTTCACCTGATTACAAGATTCAAGTTTTCATATCAACGGAAAATAATGAATTAACCTATTCAATCAAAAAAAATGAAAAAAGTGTAATCAAAACCTCAAGATTAGGAATTATTCTAGAGGAGGGAATTGACTTAACTAAAAAATTTAAAATTGTAAATTTTAAAAATAGATCACATTCAGAAAAATGGTATCCAAAAATAAGAGAAGTTAAGGAAATTCTAAATGAATATAATGAAGCTATTTTTGAAATTTTATCAGAAAATAAAAAATTATTTTTAGAGTTGAGATTATTTAACGATGGTGTAGCATTTAGATATATAATTCCGAACCAAAAAAGTATAAAAAAATACGATGTAATTGATGAAATTACAGAGTTTAATCTTTCAGAAAATGATTCTGCTTGGTGGAACCCAGCATTTTCATATAGAAGATATGAGTTCTTATATGCAAATACAAAAATTGACGATATTTCGAAAAAAAAATACAGTGAACTTGTTGAAGATATCTCATATGATTCAATTGGAATCGATGCAGCGCAAACCCCATTAACTATAAAAAAAAACAATGGAATATTTTTAAGTATTCATGAAGCTAAGTTGGTTGATTACTCAAGTATGACATTAGCACCCAGAGGTAATGGAAAGCTAGAATGTGAACTTTATCCTTGGTCAGATGGAATTAAGGTTAAATTAAAAGATAAAGTCAAAACACCATGGAGAACTATCCAAATAGCTGATTCAAGTGGTGAATTACTTAACTCAAACATAATATTAAATTTAAACGATGACCCTGATGAAAAAACTGATTATTCTTGGGTGAAAACGGGAAAATATATGGGAGTATGGTGGGAAATGATTGGAACCAATGAATCTACATGGTGGCCTTCAAAATATCATGGTGCGAATAATAAAAAAATTAAAAATTACATTGATTTTGCAAGTAAAAATGGATTTGACGGTTTATTGGTCGAAGGATGGAATGAGGGCTGGTATCCAGAATGGTGTTGTAAAGGTGATGGTATTCCATTTAGTTTTACAAAATCTCTGAATGATTTTAACTTTAAAAAATTATCTAAATACAGTTCACAAAAAAATATTTCAATTGTAGGTCATCACGAAACAGGAGGGCAAATTCAAAATTATGAAAATCAACTTGAAGAGGCTTTCAAACTTTACCAAATGATGGGAGTTAAATACATAAAAACTGGCTATGTGAACGACGTTAGCAAAAACATAAAAAGAATTGACATTAATGGAAACATTCACAGGGAATGGCATCATGGACAGTATATGATTAATCACTTCAAAAAAGTTATTTCTCTTGCAGCAAAATATCAGTTAAGTATAATTACCCATGAGCCTATAAAAGATACAGGATTAAGAAGAACTTATCCTAATTATATTTCAAGGGAAGGAGCTAAAGGTCAAGAATTTAATGGTTTTTCTTCAAATGGTGTAAATCATATTCTCGATTTACCTTTTACAAGGCTACTTAGTGGACCTATGGATTATACACCAGGAATTTTTCAGTTGAACAATTTTAGATATACTCAACCTGGATCTGGGGTGATTGATAAAAATGCAATTGTGCCATCAACTATTGCTAAAGAATTATCTTTATATATAATAATTTATTCCCCTATGCAAATGGCGGCTGATTTACCAAAACACTATAAGAAACATATGGAGGCATTTGAATTTATAAAAAATGTGCCTGTTAATTGGGATGATAAAATAATTTTAAATAGTAAGATATCAGAATATTTAACTATTGCCAGAAAAGATTCAAAATCTGAAAATTGGTATGTTGGAGGAATCACTGATGAAAAACCAAGAGAATTTGAATTAGATTTTTCATTTTTAGATCCTGATGCTGAATATGATGCTAAAATATATTCTGATACTGAAAATACTCATTGGAAAAATAATCCAATGGAATATAAAATTTCCTCAAAAACTATAAATGCTAAATCTAAATTCGATATTTATCTTGCTCCAGGTGGTGGATTTGCAATTGAAATAGTAAAAAAATAAATTAAATATTTTTTAAATGATTTAACATCAAATAAAAGGCCTGGTCAATCGACATGTCTGTAGTATCAATAATTATGGAATCAGAAACTTTCTTGAGAGGAGCTATTAATCTATTAGCATCCTTTTTATCACGATTAGTTACATTATTTAAAACACTATTGTAAGAAATATTTTTATGATTTTTCATTAATTCGTCATATCTTCTTTTGGCTCTAACTTTAACATCAGCATCCATAAAAAATTTCACATTAGCGTTAGGAAAAACAACACTTCCAATATCTCTACCCTCAACAACACAATTTTTTTTTAGAACTAAATCTCTTTGATAATGAACCATGTATTTCCTTACAATTTTTAAACTTGCAATCTTCGAAACATGATCTGATACAATAGTAGACCTAATATCATTACTCATAACACTATTTTTAAATAATAAGTCATTATTGTTAGAAAAAGAAAAACTTATATTATTAAGTAGATCTTCTAGTTTATTTTTATTAAAAATTTCTTTTTTATATAAACCATTTTCAATTGCAAATAGAGTAAATGCTCTATACATTGAACCTGTGTCAATATGAACAAATTTCAAGTATTTTGCGATTTTTTTTGATAAAGTAGTTTTACCAGTTGAAGCATAACCGTCAACTGCAATTATTTTATTTTTCATTAATTAAAGTAATTAATAATTGTTTATTATAAGTTAAATAGAAATATTCAAAACTTCGAACATATTATTAACAAAATGAAATTTTAAGCCTTTAAGGTATTTAGAGTTAATTTCGTCAACATCTTTTTTATTATCTACACTTAAGATTATTTCCTTGATATTGGCTCTTTTTGCAGCAAGAATTTTTTCCTTAATTCCACCTACAGGTAGAACTTTACCTCTTAATGTGATTTCACCTGTCATTGAAAGATTTTGCTTAACACTCTTGTTTTTCAAAAGAGAAATTAATGACGTCATCATTGTAATTCCAGCACTTGGTCCATCTTTTGGTGTTGCTCCTTCGGGAACGTGAATATGATAATTGAATGAATTAAAATCAAATCCATCTAATCCTATTTTTTTACTATTAGCTTTAACAAATTCAAGAGATATTTTTGCAGATTCCTTCATTACTTTTCCAAGGTTACCAGTAACAGATAAATTTCCAGAACCTTTTGAAATTGAAGACTCAATAAAAAGTATATCTCCACCGACTGCCGTCCATGCAAGTCCAACAACTACACCAGGAAGGGGATTTTTCTCATATGTATCTTTATTTATTTTAACTGGGCCAAGAATCTTAATTAAATTATCTGGTTTTATTTTTGTAATAAATTTTTCTTTCATGGCTATAGATTTTGCAAAATATCTTGCTAAACTTGCTATTTCTTTATCCAATCCTCTAACTCCAGACTCTCTAGTATATGAATCTATAATTTTTTCGTACGTTTTTTTATAAATAGATATTTTATGATCCTTAATTCCATGTTCGATTAATTGTTTTTTTAAAAGGTGTTTATTTGCAATCTCAACCTTTTCATCAGTAGAATAACCAGATATATTAATTATTTCCATCCTGTCTCTTAACGCAGGGTGTATTGATGAAATATTGTTTGCTGTAGCGATAAAAAATACTTTTGATAAATCATATTCAATTTCAAGGAAATTATCATAAAAGGATGTATTTTGCTCAGGATCAAGAACTTCTAATAATGCAGAAGATGGGTCTCCATTGGATCCAGAAGTCAATTTATCAATTTCATCTAAAACAAATACAGGATTTGATGATTTTGATTTTTTAATATTCTGAATTATTCTTCCTGGCATAGCACCTATATATGTTTTTCTATGGCCCCTAATCTCAGATTCATCTCTCATGCCTCCAAGTGAAATTCTGACGTATGATCTACCAAGTGACTCAGCAATTGATTTACCTAAAGAGGTTTTTCCAACTCCAGGAGGTCCGCAAAGGCATATTATTGGTGATTTCATATCATTTCTCAACTTTAAAACAGCTAGATATTCAATTATTCTCTTTTTTACTTTATCAAGGCCAAAGTGATCTCTGTCAAGTATTTTTTTTGCTTTTTTAAAATCAAATATATCTTTAGTTACGCTTAACCAAGGTAAACTCAATATTAAATCTAAATAATTCCTTTGAACAGAATATTCTGCAACTTGTGGATTCATTTTTTGAAGTTTTGACAACTCTTTGTTAAAATGTATGCCTACATCCTCTGACCAAAGTTTAATTTTAGATTTTTCTTTCATCTCAGCGATCTCTTCGTCATAGGAAACAACACCTAACTCTTCTTGGATTGTTTTCATTTGCTGATGCAAATAATATTCTCTTTGTTGTTTATCAATATCATGTTTTACTCTTGATTGAATATCGTTTTTTAATTCTAATTTTTTATACTCTACATTTAAAAATTTCAAACAAGTCATAGCTCTTTTTTCTATTGAACTGAGAGACAAAATATGCTGTTTGTCTGTTACTTTTAAATTCATATTGGAAGAAACAAAATTTATTAAAAAAGATGGTCCTTGAATATTTTTAATAGCAAAAGAAGCCTCAGTTGGTATTCCTGGATTTTCATTAATAATCTTTAGTGCTAAATCCTTAATTGATTCAATTATAAGATTAAACTCTTTGCTTTTTTTTAATTTAGAATCTTCTTTTATATTTTGAATTGATGCCGTCAAATATGGTTTTTTGTTTAAAAATTTATCAATTTTAAATCTTTTTTTACCCTGGATGATAACAGTTATATTACCGTCAGGCATTTTCAAAACTCTTAAAATTTTTGCTACGGTTCCTATCTTATACAAATCTATTGGTTTAGGATCGTCAATGTTTTTATCAATCTGAGCAACTACTCCAATTTTTTTATCAGATTTATTTGCGTCATTAATAAGTTCTATTGCTTTATCTCTACTTGCTGTTATGGGAATTACAACACCAGGAAACAAAACAGTATTTCTTAAAGGTAAGATAGGTATAGAATCAGGCAAGTTTTCCTTTTCAAGTAACTCCTCATCTTCAGAGGTTAATAATGGAATTAATTCCGATTCACCATCAAGGTCTGATAATGACATATTGTCAATTGATGTTAAAAAAGATTTTGCCATAATTTAAATTTAAGCCAAAGTGTCATTAAGTTGAATTAAAATAAAATGTTTTTTAAAATACTTAACTTTAAATAAAATTTTATATAATAGGTCCAATTCTTGTGCCAAAATAATTTTACAAGTAAATTCATTAATATTTTTTGAATGAATAAAAAAATTAATATAAAAAATAAAAAAGCAAAATTTGATTATTACATTAAAAGTAAATTTACAGCTGGAATTGTTTTATCAGGAACAGAAATAAAATCAATAAGAGACAGTAAAGCTTCCATATCAGAGAGTTATTGTGAGTTTAGTGAAAACAACGAACTTTTTATTGTTAACATGAATATAGAATTGTATGAACATGGTAATAATTTTAATCACAGACCAAAAGCTAAAAGAAAGCTTCTATTAAACAAAAAAGAATTATCAAAGCTGTATAAAGAGGTAAAAAAAACTAGTTTAACAATTATACCCCTTAATGTTTTTATTAATGATAAAGGTATTGCTAAAATCAATATTGCTCTAGCTCAAGGAAAAAAATTGTACGACAAAAGACAAATACTGAAAAGTAAGGAAATTAAAAGAAGTCTCAATAAACTGAAAAAGAGTTAATCTTCAATTAATTTTGCTTTATTGATTTTTGAAAGCAAATACGCTCCAATTAAAAATAAAAATAAAAATAACAAAACGGAACCTCTCATGCTTCCAGTTATTTGGTCAATTAAGCCAAACATAATCATACCAATTATTATTGCAATCTTTTCTGCTATTCCATAAAAACTAAAGTAAGATGCTGTATCTTTTGTTTTAGGAAGGAATTTAGAAAATGTTGATCTAGACAGAGGTTGAAGAGCCCCCATTACCAAACCAACAAATCCAGCTATTATGTAGAATTGACTTGGAGTTGTAATATAAAATGCGACAAAACATAATATAGCCCACAAAATATTGATAAAAATCAATGTCTTAAGATTTCCAAAAATCTTAGAACTTTTGGAAGCCAAAAGTGATCCCAGTACTGCAACAATTTGTATTAAAAGAATGCTAATGATTAAGCCCATAGTTTTTTGACTTAGATTTTCCCAAATTATTTCTGCTTCTCCAAAATATGTAGCAACTAACATGACTGTTTGAAGAGCAGTGCTGTATACAAAAAAAGCAAACAAAAATTTTTTTAAATCAATATTTGACTTGATTTCATTCCAAACAATTGCTAACTCATTAAATCCTTTAAATAGGATTTTTTTTGATATTTTTTTTGATATTTTTTTTCCTGGCAAATAATAAAAAGAAATTTGACTAAATAAAAACCACCACAATCCAACAGTGATAAATGAATATTTCATAGCCTGAATTGAAGCTTCTTCAAAACTACCTTCAATTCCAAACCAATGAGGGTTAGTTACCATTATTAAGTTGATTAATAACAATATAACACTTCCTATATATCCCATTGAATAACCCCAAGCACTTGTTTTATCTTGTTGGTGGGGATAAGCTATATCAGGTAAAAAGGAATTGTAAAAGACTAAACTTGACCAAAATCCTATTAAAGCTAAAAAATAAAAAAATAAACTAGTGAATATGTTTTCAATTTCAAACCAATAAAGTAAAACACATGAAATTGATCCCATATAAACAAAAAACTTCATAAATATTTTTTTATTTTCAATATAATCTGCAATACCTGACAATATTGGTATTATTAAAACAATAATAATAAAAGCAAATGCAGTAATAAAACTAATCATAGCGGTATTTTTTACTTCAAATTCAAAGACTGTAATGTAATTTACATTACTAAAAATAGATGCATAGTATAAAGGAAATATAGCAGTTGTTATAACCAAAGAGTAAACTGAATTTGCCCAATCATAGAATGACCATGCATTTATTAAAAGTTTACTTCCTTTTTTTAAAGGAGTTTTCAACTTAAGCATTTTTTGATCTTGTTTATTTAAATATAGTACAATTATAATTAAGTTAAAATGATTTGTAAATTTGCATCATGAACAATTTGATAACTTTACTAATATTATCCCTTTTACCAATATTTTCATCATGTCAAAATAATTCAGATTATTTAAAAAATAAAGATTACAAAATTACCAGATCCAATCAGGAATGGAGAGAAATTTTAACTCCTTTGGAATATCATGTTTTAAGAAATGCTGGTACAGAAAAACCCTACACAGGTTTATACGACAAACACTATGAAAAAGGAGTTTATTCCTGCAAAGGTTGTGACGAAGAATTATATAAATCAGAAAATAAATATAACAGCAATTGCGGATGGCCTTCTTTTGATAATGCCATAGAAAATAAGATTGAGTACGGTATTGATTATAAAATTGGATATCCAAGAATTGAACTGAAATGTAAAAATTGTGGAAGTCATTTGGGACATATGTTTGATGATGGGCCAAAAGATACAACTGGTAAAAGGCATTGCATCAATTCTATAGCTTTAAATTTCAAACCTATTTAAATATGAAAAAATACAATTTTAATAGATCTGAAACTGAATGGAAAAAAAAATTATCAGAAGAGGAATTTAAAATTTTGAGAAAAAAGGGAACCGAAATTCCATTTTCTGGTAAATACAATAATCATTTTAAATCTGGATTTTATCATTGTAAGGGTTGCAATAGTGAATTGTACTCGAGTGAAAGTAAATTTGAAAGTTATTGTGGCTGGCCAAGCTTTGACAAAAATATTGATGGGTCACTTGATTATATTGATGACTATTCACATGGTATGATTAGAACAGAAATTGTTTGTAATAATTGTGGCTCACATTTAGGGCACGTTTTTGACGATGGTCCAACATTAACAAAAAAAAGACACTGTGTTAATTCTAAATCTCTAGTTTTTTATGAAAAAAAATAAAATAAATTTCAATAAAGTATTAATTTTAGATAAACTATATATTTATGAGTAAATTTTATGACTTAGTTGTTTTAGGTAGTGGTCCTGGAGGATATGTTACTGCAATTAGAGCCTCACAATTAGGACTCAAAACTGCAATTATTGAAAAAGAAAATCTTGGTGGAGTATGCTTAAATTGGGGTTGTATCCCAACTAAAGCGCTGTTGAAATCTGCTGAAGTATTTGAGTACCTAAAAAAAGCATCTGACTTTGGTTTAAAAATTGAAAAATATGATAAAGATTTTAATGCAGTTGTTAATAGAAGCCGGTCAGTTGCCGACAAAATGAGTAAAGGTGTTCATTTTTTAATGAAAAAAAATAAAATTGAGGTATTAAATGGACATGGAAAACTTTTAAAAAATAAAAAAATATTAATTAAAAATAATAATGAAGAAGTTGAAATAAGTGCTGATAAGATTATAATTGCTACTGGATCTAGATCTAGAGTTATTGACACTATTCCTCAAAACGGAAAAAATATTATTGGTTACAGAGAAGCAATGACTTTATCTGAGCAACCAAAGGAATTAGTGATTGTTGGTTCTGGAGCAATTGGAATTGAATTTGCGTATTTCTTTAATTCAATGGGAACTAAAGTTACAATAATCGAATATCTTGACAGAATATTACCTAATGAAGATGAAGAAATTTCATCATTTTTAGAAAAAAATTTCAAAAAGAATGGTATTAATATTTTAACATCAACAAAGGTTTTAAACGTAATTGATAAAAATAAAGACGTTTCAGTAGAAATTGAAAATAAAAATGGTAAAAAAACTTTAACTGTTAATAAAGTTCTTTCTGCCATTGGAATAAAGAGTAATATTGAAAATATTGGAATTGAAGATGTAGGGATTTCTGTTGATAAAGATAAAATTATAGTAGATGAATTTTACAACACAAATATTCCTGGATACTTTGCAATTGGTGACATAACAACTGGCCCCTCTTTAGCACACGTAGCCTCAGCTGAAGGCATTTTATGTGTAGAAAAAATTACTGGAAAAGATGTTGAACCAATAGATTATGAAAATATTCCCGGATGTACATATTGTAATCCAGAAGTTGCTTCTGTAGGACTCACTGAAAAAAAAGCCCTTGAAAAAGGATATAAAATAAAAATTGGAAAATTTCCATTTAGTGCATCTGGAAAAGCTCAAACAAGTGGNAAATCTGANGGATTTATTAAAGTTATTTTTGATGCTAAATATGGTGAATGGTTAGGATGTCATATGNTTGGTGCTGGNGTNACTGATATGATTGCTGAAGCAGTTTTAGGAAGAAAACTTGAGACAACAGGACACGAGGTTNTAAAATCTATTCATCCTCATCCAACAATGAGTGAAGCAGTNATGGAAGCTGTAGCTGACGCTTATGACGAGGTTATTCATATTTAATTATTTAGTAATAAAACTTTCTATTGCTAATCTATATGAATCTAATCCAAAACCAAGTATGAGTCCCCTAGCATAAGGAGTTATGTATGATTGGTGCCTGTACTCTTCTCTAGAAAAGGTGTTAGAAATATGGACTTCAATAACTGGAGTATTTATCGATTTAATTGCATCGGAAATACCAATTGAAGTGTGAGTGTAAGCGGCAGCATTCAATATTATTCCATCAGAATCAAAACCAACGTCTTGAATAAAATTAATTAATTCTCCCTCAACATTAGACTGAAAATAAGATAACTCAAGTTGTCTATATTTTTTTTTTAATTTGATCAAATAATCTTCAAAAGTTTCCTTACCATATATATTTGTCTCCCTTGTACCGAGTAAATTAAGATTGGGGCCATTAATAATTATTATTTTCATAATTATCAAAATTACTAATTGTTTATGATATTCATTAAAAAAAAATTATATTAAAATATGAATTGGGATAATTACATTGAAAATTTTAAATATCATTTAAAAATTGAGAGGGGGTTGAGTGAGAATTCAATAAAAGGTTATGTTTATGACATTAATAAATTTTATAATTTTTTAAAAATAAATAATATAAAGTCTAATCCTACAGATATAAATATTGATTTAATTAAAGAATTTTTATATATAAACTCAGGAAAAATTAAGAGTAGATCTCAAAGCAGACAGATTTCTTCACTCAAAAGTTTCTTTAGTTACTTAGTTTTTGAAAATATTATCAAAATGTCTCCAATAGATATAATTGATTCACCAAAAGTTGGTAGAAAATTACCCGAAACTTTAACAAACAATGAAGTTAATTTAATTTTAGAATCAATAAAATTAAAATCAAAAAATGGTTATAGAAATAGGGCAATTATTGAAACTTTATATGGTAGTGGTTTAAGAGTAAGTGAATTAATAAATTTAAAAATTTCTAATATTTATTTTGATGAGGATCTCATAATGATATTAGGTAAGGGAAATAAACAGAGGTTTGTCCCAATGAGCTATTATTCAAAAAAATATATTAAAAAATATATTTATGATTTTAGATCAAAAAAAGTTATCAAAAAAAATTTTAATGACTATTTATTTATAAATAAGAATGGAAAAAATTTGTCAAGAGTAGCAATTTTTAATATTGTAAAAGATTTAATGAATTTTCTTAATTTTAAAAAAAATATTAGTCCTCATACCTTTAGACATTCATTTGCAACTCATATATTAGAAAATGGGGCTGATTTAAGATCAATCCAACAAATGATGGGACATGAAAATATAACAACAACTGAAATATACACTCATGTTGATACAAAACATTTATCAAAAGTTTTAGAAAAATATCATCCAAGATCAAAAAATTAGTCATTAACAACTAATCTAAAGCCTTCACCGTGAATATTTATTATTTCAATTTTAGTATCTAAACTTAAATATTTTCTAAGCTTAGCTATATACACATCCATACTTCTTGATGCAAAATAGCTATCATCTCGCCAGATTTTATTTAAAGCAATTTCTCTAGAAAGTAAATCATCAACATTTATAATTAATAATCTTAGAAGTTCATTTTCTTTTGGTGATAACTTAAATTGGTTCTTTTCTAAGGATAGAATTCTTAATTTAGAGTTAAAATGAAATTTTCCAATTTTAAATATTATATCCTCAGAACTTGGAACATTGAAAATTTTTTTTCTACTCATAATCGCTTTAATTTTTGCAAGAAGAACCTCAGTGTCAAAAGGTTTTGTTAGATAATCATCAGCTCCAATTTTAAATCCTTTTAAAACATCCTCTTTTAAATTTTTGGCCGTTAGAAAAATTAAAGGTACCTCTTCATTCTTACTTCTAATTTCTTTAGCTAAACTAAAACCGTCTTTGAAAGGCATCATTACATCTAAAATACATAAATCAAATTCAGCTGATAAAAATTTATCATATCCCTCGATTCCATTTCTGGCTAGCACTAAATCATAATTATTTATCTGCAGATATTCTTTTAAAATATTTCCAAAATTTAAATCATCTTCAACTAAGAGAATTTTTTTACTATTTTTTTTCATTTATTCATTTAATTAATTTTTTAGTGATAAAGGAATTTCAATTTTAAAATTACTTCCGTATCCTAATTGACTTTCAACAAAAATTTTAGCATTTATAAGATTTATAACCTTTTTCACAAAAGTTAATCCAATACCATGTCCTCTTACATTGTGAATGTCTCCTGTTTCCTCTCTAAAAAATTTTTCAAAAATCATTTTTTGTGTTTTTTTGCTCATACCAATTCCTTTATCAATTATTTCAATAATAAGAGTATTATTTATATTTTGAGTTTTAATTAAAATTTGAGGTGGTCCTACAGAATATTTTATTCCATTATCAATGATATTAATTAAAGCATTTGTAAAATCTATCTTAACTATGCTACAGATGGTATTTTCTGCGTTTAGATTAGTCCTTATTGAACCCCTTTTACTCTTTACTATTAAAGAAAAGTGATTTATTGCATTACTGATAATAGAATGTAAATTTTCATTTCTCATATCTGAAATATTTTTATCTCTTTCTAACTGTGAAATTTTTAAAATATTTTCAACTTGATCTTGCATCCTCTTATTTTCCTCTTTTACAACAGATAAATATCTATCAATTTTTTTCTTATCAATTATATTTTTTGAGTTTAAAACAGAGTCAATTGCTAAATTTATAGTAGATATGGGAGTTTTGAATTCGTGAGACATATTATTAATAAAATCAGTTTTTACCTCAGAAATTTTCTTTTGTTTAATAAAATGATAGATGGCACTGAATGATACAATTACAACAATTAATATTAAAACAAATGAGAGGCTTGCAACTCCAATTACAGAGGATTTAACATATTTATTTTTTTTTGGAAAAGCAACCAGTAACTCTAATTCTGATTCACCTTTATCATTTAAGAAAATTGGAGTTCTATAAACTGTTCCATTAAGTTCTTCATAATAATTATTAGATTTGACATTTGTTGGTACACCTTGGCTGTGAACAATAAATTCAATTGTTGTTTTAATTTTTCTATCCTCTAACTCCCTTTTCAACAACATTTCTAGTTCAAATGCATCAATTCTCTTGTGAACAGGAATAGAATTAGCTATTTCTGAGAAAATTGTTTTATACTTAGCCAAATCTACAGCATTAATCCTATCAATACTTTTCAATCTCTCAACTGAGTAAGATAATCTATTTTCTTTATCAAAAACGTCCTTTAAAATTGTTGTTGTTTTAACTCCCTTGTAATCTTTAACAACTGAATCAAGACTTATTTTATCTGAAAAACTCTGAATATTGTATTCTTCCTCTAGAATACCAAAAGTATGAAGTGAAGACAAATTTGTTTTCTCATCACTTCCAAGAAACATAAATACTTCTCTGAAATTTGAATTTTCTGGAGATCCTACTGAATCAATTAAACTTTGAAAAGTATTTAAATACTCTTTGAATTCTCTATCCTCAATTTCATTGGCAACTGAAATCAGTGATTGGCTAACTGCCATTGAAAATTCTTGTTCTTTATTATCTAAAGTTGAACTTATCCAATAGCTTTGGATACTAATAATTCCAATTAAAGAGATAATTGTAAAAACAATCAATAAAATAAAATAATTTTTTTTCAATTTATTTTTTTTACAAATTTGAAAAAAAAAAATTAAAAAAAAACTAACAAATTGTTAATTAGTTAATTAAATAATTCATTGTGGATTGAGATCACCCTTTTTTTAGTTATGTCAAAATCAATATTTTCTATATAATAATCTACAGATTTAATATGACTTTTTAATTTAGTTTGATTATTTAATCTTTCTTTAATGCTTTCTTCGTTAATTTTGTCACGATTAATAATTCTTTGAATTCTTATTTTCTCTGGCGCTTCAACACAAATTATTTTATCACACAATTTATTTAATCCAGATTCAAACAAGATTGCTGATTCAATCACACCATATCTGGATGAAATATTTTTTGACCATAAAAAAATTTTTTTTTTTATTATTGGGTGGATTATACTATTTAAATATTTTAATTTTTTAGGGTTTTTAAAAACAATACCTGATAAGTATTTTGTATTTGGTGTTTGATTTATATATGATTCATGTCCAAAGAAATCAATTATTTCTTTTCTAACAAAAGGAATTGTTTCCATTATTTTTTTTGCTTCAATATCTGAGTTAAAACAAGAGACTTTAAGAGTTTCAAAAATTTCTAAAATTTTACTTTTACCTGAACCCATCATTCCAACTAGTCCAACTATTTTTGTCATAATTTTTTATTCTTAATTAAAAACTCTACTTTCTTGTGAGATATTTTTAGATTTTTAAGTGAACTTGGAAAAGAATCTATTGAAACATCTAGGTCTTTACTCAATTTTTTTGTCTTTGAGTCAAAGGATACTGATACAATGAAATCTTTTTCACTAATATTTTTTAATCTTTTTATACTGGATTGAAAAGAAATATCAACTTCATTGGGATATAATGTTAAATCTAACGAATCTGGAATTCCTCTGACTAAAATTGGAATTTTTATTGTCTTCTCAGAATATCTGTCAACATAAATAACTGCTTTACCTGACGAAAATTCATAACTTATTTTTTTGTCTCTAACTATTTCATAATCAGTCGTAAAGTCATTTTCAATGTTTAAATCAGCATCTATTAATGCAGAAACATAACTAATTTTGGAAATTTCCTTAAAAGGTCCAGAAACTTGAATGCTGTCAGGTGATAAATTAACTGGGCTTCTCAAACCATAACCAGATTTAATTTTTAACTCATTTTCTAATACAATTGGAACAAATTTATTAACAACCTGCTCTAGTTCAATAACAATTTGGTCTGGAAATACATTACTTATATCAATATTAGAATTTAAAGTCTCTTTTAGTTTAAATTTATTTTCATTATAATCTATAACAATTTTATCATCAACTATTTTTTCCTCCTCTAAATCTACAATAAGTTTATTTTGAAACAACTTATTATAAAATAGTTCAAAACCAGAAGCTTTTATAAATACCAGAATCGAATTAATGTTTTGTTTTTTTACAATATAATCATCAGGTGCATTTATAATGTCAATTTCCAGAGTTAATTTTGAATTATAATCCTCTGATAGCTTTGTTAAAGTCCAAAAACTAAATGATACAAAAAAAAATAAAATTATGTAAATATATTTTTTTATGTTAACGCTTAACATATGAAACTAAACTTTAAAATTATTTTTGTTCTTGATCAATTATATCAATCAAATCCTGACTTATTCCAACACTAGAAAATCCACCATCATGAAAAATATTTTGCATGGTTATTTTCTTTGTATAATCAGAAAACATAACAACTGAAAAATTTGCACAATCATCAGAAGAGGCATTTCCTAACGGTGATATTTTTTCAGCAAAATTCAGAAATGAATTAAGACCTTTAACTCCATCACCAGCTGTTGTTGGTGTTGGAGACTGAGAAATTGTATTAACTCTAACCTTCCTTTCTTTTCCCATGTAATAACCAAAACTTCTTGCAACAGACTCTAAATAAGCTTTATTATCTGCCATATCATTGTAATTTGGAAAAGTTCTTTGTGCTGCAATATAAGATAGGGCAATTACGCTACCCCACTCTTTTAGAGCATTTTTTTTAAATAATATCTGGAGTAACTTATGAAATGACAATGCTGAAATATCCCAACCTTTGGTTGTCCATTCATGATTCAAGTCAGTATATTCTCTTTTCTTTCTCAAATTAATTGACATTCCTATTGAGTGTAATATAAAGTCGAGTTTTTGTCCAAAATGATTTAATGAGAAATCAATTAACTTTTCTAAATCATCAATTGAAGTTGCGTCAGCTGCTATAGCCGGTGTATCAAGTTTTTTTGCAAGTTCAGAGATTTTACCCATCCTTAGAGCAACTGGTGCGTTAGTTAAAATTGCCTCACCACCCTCATCATAAACCTTTAATGCTGTTTTCCATGCAATAGATCTTTCATCTAAAGCGCCAAAGATTATACCTTTTTTATTTTTCAATAATTGATTTTTCATAAATTTAATTTTATCAAATATAGTTTAATTAAGTAATTGTCTCGCATGGTCAATAGCAGTTTTAGACTGTTTTCCACCCCCTAACATTTCAGCGATTTCAATTTCTCTAGATTTTTTATCTAATAATTTTAATTTAGTAGAAGTGGTTTCGTTATCAGATTCTTTGTAAACTTTATAATGAAAATCACCTTTTGCAGCAATTTGTGGTAAATGTGTTATTGTTATAACTTGCATTTTTTTTGACATAACATGCATTAATTTAGCAATTTTCATAGAAATATCTCCAGAAGTACCAGAACCAATTTCATCAAATATTATAGATGGTAATGATTTATATTTAGAAAGAATTATTTTAATTGCCAACATAATTCTGGAGAGTTCTCCACCAGATGCAACTTTATTTAACTTTTTGTAATCAACACCCTTGTTTGCTGAAAAGTAAAAAGTAACAGAATTTTTACCGTTTTCATTAAATTCATTATTTTCTGAAACTTCAATTTTTAGCTTTGCATTTTTTAAACCTAACTTTTGAAATAAATTAAAAAATTGATTTTCAAGTAACTTTTTGTTTTTTGTCCTTGATTTCGATAATTTTTCAGACAAAAAATTTAAATCATTTTTAATTAATAATTTATTTTTCTTTAAGTCCTCAATTTTATTTAAAATTTTATTTGAATTGCTAATTTTCTCTTGAATTTCACTTTTTTTACTCTCTAATTCAGATAAGTTTGTAACATTGTGTTTTTTAATAAGACCATTAACAAAATGAATCTTGTTGTTAAGTTCGTCAATTTTTTTAATATTATCATTAAATCCTTCATTATCATAATTAATTTCACTATCAATATCTTTTAATTCAATATTTACAGACTCAATTCTTTTTTTTAAATCTGAAAATTTATCGCTTATTTGGCTTAATTTACTAAATGACAAATAAAGTTCATTGAGTTGATTAATTAAACCAAAGTTATCGTTGTTTAGAATTTTGTTTGATTTTGATATCAATTCTTTAACATGATCTAAATTATTTAAATAGTCTAACTCCTTTGTCAATTTGTTTAGCGAAAAATTTTCAAAATCAATTTTATTTAATTCTTCAATTAGATATGTATTGTATTCTTTTTCACTATTATTTTTTTTTAATTCGTTTTCAAGTTTAATTAAATTATTTTTCAATAAATAATAGCTATTAAATTTAACCTTAAATTGATTTCTTAATTCAATATTATTTGAAATTGAATCAAGGATATTTAGTTGAAAAAATTGTTTTTTTAAAAAAATTGAGTGATTTTGTGAATGTATGTCTATTAGTTCAGCGACAACAATATTTAAAATATTTAACTTAACAGGAGTGTCATTAATAAAAGATCTAGAATTTCCGTCATATTTTAGCTCTCTTCTTATAACAGTTTCATTATTGTAGTCTAAATCATATTCTTCAAATAAATTCTTTAAACCAAATAAATTTATTTTAAATATTCCTTCAACAACGCATTTATTATTCTTGTCTTTAAAAATACTTGAATCAGATCTTTTTCCAAGTAAAAGCGATAATGCACCTAAAAGAATTGATTTACCTGATCCAGTTTCTCCTGTCATACATATAAAACCTGCATCCAGCTTAATACTTAGATCTTCAATTAATGCATAATTTTTTATATTAAGTTCTTTTAACAAATTATAATATTTTAATACAAAATAAATGTATTATTAACTTCAAATAAAAAATTATTTTTCAACATTTTTCCACTTTGATCCAAAAAAAGGTGAAACCTTATTCAATATTTTAAGAGTCTTGGAAATCTTCATAGTCGGACCACCAGACAAAATATCAATAATTTCATCAGATTTAGCATCAAAAAAAGTTTGAACTAAATATGAATTTGGTCTTGTAAGGTAAATTTTGTTAAATGAATTTAATGTGTCAAGTATATTTTTTTTTGCTAATTGAGGATTCTCTATCATAAGATCTAATCCATTTCTATGATAATTGTAAACAACTGATCTAAAAACTTCATAGGTTTTTGACATTAATGAATCAATTATCCAAAATCTATTTCTACTCCCATCAACCTGATTCCAACCTTTTGAATTATTTTGCTGAGCTAAATTTAATATTTTTTGGGCTTCATTATAATATCTTGTCCCAGAATTAAATTTAAATGAATCAGCATCTAAACCAATAATAAGGTAAGTGTAAAAACTAATTAGTGAAATTAGATTGGAACTATATATTGATGAATTGTAGTAAAGTGGTTGAAATTCTTGATAATTAAATGAAATATCTTTGTCTATAATATTTATAATCGTTGAGTTATAATTAGAGTTAAAAATAGGTCTAGACGATTGAATTTGAAATGTTCCTTCAAAGTTTGATGATTCATATTTAGTTAAGTTAATTATTATTGAACATGATATCTTTTCTTTATTTGAAACTTTGTTATCTGTCCAAATATTATTGTTAATAAATTCATTTAATGACTTTTCTAATGTTTCAAAAATTTTTTGATTAGTTTGTTCAACCAAACTGGAATTGACAATTACTTTACAGTCAATTTCTTGAGCTTTAGAGAAGAAGGTGATAAAAAAAATAAAAAAACTAATTGTTACTCTCATAAAGCTTTAATATGTAATTAATAATATCAACTGAAACTAATTTTTTGTCTTTTAGCTTGTGAAATATAGGATCTTTATTTTTTTCTATATAAATTATTTCGTTTTTTTTAGATTGAAAACATTTGTTTTTTGAGGAAAACTTATTTAAAACAATTGCATCTAAATTTTTATTTTTAATTTTTTTTATAGCATTTTCAATTTCATTGTCAGTTTCCAGTGCAAATCCAATAATTAATTGATTTTTTTTATTTTCTCCTAAATATTTTAAAATATCTACCGTTTTTTTAAAGACAATATTTTTAAAAATGCTTTCCTTTTTAATTTTTTTATCTAATATTTTTTTTGGAGTGTAATCAGCAACTGCAGCAGCGCAAATAATTATGTCAACTTTTTTATATTTTGATATTACCTCGTTGTACATTTCCATAGCAGAAGTTATATCGATTAACTCTAATCTTTCATCTTCTAATTTTAAATGAGTTGGTCCTGTTATTAAAATAACCTTGGCTCCTAAACCAAGACAGGTTTTAGCTAATTCGAAACCCATTAAACCAGATGATCCATTTGAAATGAATCTTACTGGATCAATATATTCATGAGTTGGTCCAGCAGTGATTAAAACTTTTAAATTTCTCATTGGCAACATTGAAAGTATTTTTTTTTCAATTTTTTTTACAATATCCGATGGTTCTAACATTCTTCCTTTTCCATTTAAACCACTAGCTAGAGGTCCTTTTGGAGAAGGTAAAATATGGTTTCCTATTTTTTTTAGCTTGTTTATATTGTCTTTATTTGAAGGGTGATTAAACATTTCTAAATCCATTGCTGGGGCAATATAAATGTCACATTTACAAGATAAATATGATGCAACAAGTAGATTTTTACATTCACCAGAAGATAAAAGTGATAGTAGGTTTGATGTTGCTGGGGCAATTATCATTAAATCTGCCCAATTAGCTAGTTCAACGTGATTATTCCAAAGTGGTTTATTAACCTCATTAGTAGTAAAATTCTCGTAAACAGGATTGTTTGACAAAGCAGAAATTGTTAAAGGTGTAATGAAATCCCTAGCTGAATTTGTGATAACACACTTAACATTAGCGTTTTTTTTTACCAATAACCTAATTAAAAATGGAATCTTATAAGCTGCTATTCCTCCACTTATTCCAAGTAGAATATTTTTACCACTTAGAACTGACATTCTTTAAATAGTTGAATCTTCAGAGTTTCTGTGATAAATCTTTTCATTAAGCCACTCTTCTATTGCAATTGCATGAGGTTTTGGTAATCTTTCATAAAATCTAGAAACTTCAATTTGTTCTTTATTCTCAAAAATTTCTTCTAAACTGTCGTTATGAGTTGCAAATTCATCTAATTTATCATGTAATTCTTTTTTAATGTCTAAGTTGATTTGATTTGTTCTTTTAGCAATAATTGATAATGCTTCATAAATGTTTTCAGTTTTCGATTCTAATTCACTCTTATTATATGTTTTTGTTGTCAAAGACGCCTTTGATTCTCTATATTTTGTCATCTTATTTTAATTTAAATTATTTAATTCTTTATTTACAATTTTAATTTTTTCATCGAGATCTTCTTTAAAAATTGACTCTGGGTAATATTTAAGTATATTTAAGTATATTTTTTCAGTTGATTTTAATCTTTGATTCTTTTTTTGAATTATACTATTAACAGCTATTTCAAAAGATGATAAAAATTTATAATATAATGCTTCTTCCCTATAAATTGTTCCTGGATTATCAGCTATAAAATTATCAATTGAATTTATTGCAGCTCTATAATCTCTGATTGTATAATATTGTTTAGAAATTTCAAAATTCTTTTTTTCTAGCTTTTCTTGCAATTGTTGAATATATGAATTTACCTCTGGAGTATATTCACTGTTAGGGTATTTGTCAATAAAGATTTGTAAAAGATCAATAGCCTTATCTGTCTCAGTTTGATCAAGACTAAATCTTGGAGATAACATGAATTGAGATTTTGCTTGCATATAGGTAGCTTCTATAACTCTATTACTATTTGGATATGACTTAACAAAATTTTCATATTGATAAGAAGCTAAATAATAGTCTTTAGTTTGAAAATAACAATTTGCTAAAAAGAAAACTAATCTTTGATGTTGAGGCTTACCCTTAAATGAATTTACTAATTGAACATAAAGATTTTTAGCCTTTCTGTAATCACCAGATTCATAAAATTCATTTGCCGCATTATTTTTTTCTAAAGTAGTGCCATTATTTAAAAGCTTTTGATAATCACTACATGAAGAAGTTAATATTATTAAAAACAAAAAAATTATAAAACTTGAAAACTTATACATTTTGCAAAATTAAGAAAATTAATTTATTGCGTAATATTATGACATAGTATGAAAATTTAAATTAACTCAAGTTCTTTATCTATTTTTTCTTTTAAACTTAGAGAAATTTCGTTAAGGGGCAGTCTAACAATGTTATTTGATAGATTTTTTTTACTTAAAAGATATTTAATTCCTGAAGGATTTCCCTCTTCAAATATTAAATTAATCATTTTCATTAATTTATAATGAATTCTATAAGATTGGCTAACATCACTTTTAAATCCTAAATCTACCATCTTTTTAATTTGATTAGGAAATACATTGGCAATGACAGAAATAACACCTGAACCTCCAGCTAAAACAGTTGGTAGAGCTAACAAATCATCGCCTGAAATAACATAAAAATGTTTTGGTGTATTTGTAATTAAATTCATCATGTTAATGAAATTTCCTGATGCTTCCTTGATTCCTATAATTTTTTCAAAATTTTTATTTAAATCAGTCACAGTGTTAATTTCAATATTTGATCCCGTTCTTGATGGGACATTATACAGGATAATTGGTAAGTTTGAAATTGAAACTATTTTTTCATAGTGTTTAAAAATACCAAATTGAGAGGGTCTATTGTAATAAGGACTGACTGAAAGGATAGCGGAAAAGGAAGAATCATTAATTTTTTTTATTCTATCAATTAAATTATTTGTATTATTTCCACCTATTCCTATAACTAATGGAACTCTTTCATTATTTTTCTTTACAACGTATGAGATGATTTTTTCTTTTTCTTTTTCACTAAGAGTTGGAGATTCAGAAGTTGTCCCCAATATCACTAAATAATCTACTCCACCATGTATTGTTGAATTTATTATTTTTTCAAGACTATTGTAATCAACAGACCCATTAGAATTAAAAGGTGTAACTAAAGCAACACCCGTTCCCATTAAAAAGTTATAATTATTTTTCAATTTTTACATATTTTGAAATTTCTTCAATAAATAATTTTTTTTTATTTGGAGAAAAATTAAATATTATATCATTTACTCTGCTGTCTGTATTAATAAATCCTGCACTAATCTTTTTTTTACACTTTAAGCTGAATAAATTAATTTCATAACTATTAGAATTAAAATAATTAATTAATAAATCAAAATCCGCCTCTAAAAATAATCTTAAATTTCCAGAAATTTTTCCTAAAAATGAAGAATCATTTTTTTCAAATCTAAAAGAATTGTCAAATTCAAAAAAATTTTTTCCAAAATTCATTAAATAAATATTTTTCTTTCTAATATTTAAATTTTCAATTAATTCATCTATAAAGGTTTCATCAAAATAATGGTCGTTTTCAAAAATAATCCCAACTTTCCTAATGGATCTTTTTAAATTATATTTCCTAACAGACATTTTATTTTTATAAAATCTATTAAATAAAAACTTATACTTATAATTTGACAAAAAATTCACAACACAAATTTATTACTTCAAAATCTTTAAAGTTAAAAATTAGATTATTTATTCAAATTAAAGAATAAATGTTATAATTCTAACATTTTTAAAAACTCTTTCTCATCAATTACATTAACCCCTAATTTATTTGCTTTAATTTTCTTTTTTGGACCCATTGACTTACCAGCAAGAATATAGGAGGTTTTAGATGATATTGAAGATGATATTTTTCCTCCATTTAATTCTACAATACTTTTAATTTCCTCTCGGGTATGAAATTCGAAAGTACCTGAAATCACAAACGATTTACCAGTTAGAATGTTTGAAGATAGTGTTTTATCTGATTTATTGAAATTTAAACCAAAATATTTTAATTCATTAATTAAATTAATATTAATTTGATCTCTGAAAAATTTAATCAAGCTTTTAGCAATTTTGTCACCAATATTATTTGTTTCATTAAGATCATCATAAGATGCATTAATCAAATTATCAATATTTGGAAATTTTTCAATTATTTTTTTTGCTACTGTTTTTCCAACAAATCTAATACCAAGACCGAATAATACTTTTTCGTATGGATTATTTTTAGATTTCTCAATACCATCCATAAGATTATTTATTGATTTTTCAGCCATTCTATCAAGCTTAATAAGATCAGTAAATTTTAATTTGTATAAATCAGCAATATTCTTAATTAACTTATTATCATATAGTTGAATGACAGTCTCATTTCCAATACCGTCAATATCCATTGCTTCTTTTGAAATAAAATGTTGAATTTTTCCTATTATTTGCGGTCTACATTCATTTTCATTTTCACAATAATGATTAGACTGGTTTTTAGATCTAATAAGTTTTGAATTACATTCAGGGCAATTATCAATAAATCTAATTTTATCACTCTCTTTACCCCTATACTTTTGATCTACTCCTACAATCTTTGGTATTATCTCACCTCCTTTCTCAATAAAAACCTTATCTCCTATTCTCAAATTTAGTTTTAGTATTTGATCCTCGTTATGCAGAGATGCACTTTTTATAATTGTTCCTGACAATAAAACAGGACTTAAATTAGCAACAGGTGTTACTGATCCAGTTCTACCAACTTGATATCTTAAAGATTTGATTTCTGTAGTAGCTCTCTCAGAGTCATATTTAAATGCAATAGCCCATCTAGGAAATTTTGAGGTGTGGCCTAGTGTTTTTTGATAGTTAATATTATTTACTTTGATCACAACTCCATCAATTTCATAATTTAAATTACTTTTATTATTTCTCCATAAATTAATGAAACCAAATACTTCGTCTAATGAATTGGCTCTAACAATTGAATCAGGAATTAAAAAACCGTTAGCTCTAGCATTAACTAGTGAATTGTAATGAGAAATATCAACTGATTCATCATTAATAGCAGCATAAATAAATGCTTTTAATGGTCTTTTTGCAACCTCATTACTATCTTGTAATTTTAAAGATCCAGATGCAGTATTTCTGGGATTCATAAAGGGTTTTTCACCATTTAATTGCCTAATTCTATTTAAATTTTTAAATTCATTTAAAGGTAATATTATCTCACCCCTGACTTCAATTCTTTTTGGAAATTTACCACTTAGTTTCAAAGGAATATCTTTTATTGTTTTTACATTTAAAGTAACATCGTCTCCCTCAACACCATTTCCTCTTGTTATTCCTTTTACTAAAATCCCATCTTCATATATCAAATTAATTGAGGCTCCATCGTATTTTAATTCACAAGTATATTCTATTTCGTCAATTCCTAATTTTTTTTTAACTCTGATATCCCAATCAATTACTTCATTTTTAGTGTAAGTATTATTTAAAGAATACATAGGGTATGTATGTTTTGCAACATTAAATTTTTTAGTTATTCCCCCACCAACTCTTTTTGATGGAGAATTTAAATCATCAAATTCAGGATATTTTTTCTCTAATTTTATTAATTCATTTAAAAGATTGTCAAATTCTCTATCTGATATAACACTTTTATCATTAATATAGTATTCGTCATTGTAGTGATCAATCAGTTTTCTTAATTCTAAAATTCGCTCTTTATAAATATTCATCTATTTTTCTTTGCTTTAATAAATCTTTTTTTTTCAAAAAAATCTTTTTTGATTTTTTTAATTTCTAGATTACTTCTTTCAAATAACATTTTAATATCATTACAAAAAAGAGGATTTATTTCTATATATAAGTATCCTTTTTTTTTTAGATTTCGTTCTGCAAAATCTATTATATTCCTGTAAAAAATTAAAGGATCATCGTTTTCAACAAAAATAGCCGATTTAGGTTCATAATTTAAGACATTTAAATCCATATCTTTTTTTTGAAATTTTGCAACATATGGTGGATTTGAAATTATATAATCAAGCTTATTATCCCAATTTTCAATATTCAAAATGTCCCTTTTTTGAAAATTAACTTCAACAGAGTGTTTTTTTGCATTAATTTTAGCTAAATTAATACACTTTTCAGAAATATCGATTGATTCAACCCTCCAATTACTTCTTTTTAATTTGATTGAAATAGGAATGCATCCACTTCCAGTTCCTATGTCTAATATTGTTTTTTCAAAATATTTTTCATTATGATTTTCTAAAAACCAATTAACTAACTCTTCAGTCTCAGGTCTTGGTATTAATACAAATTCATTTAGAATAAATTTTTTATCACAAAAATAAACTTCTTTTAAAATATATTGAATTGGCTTGTTGTTTTTCAAATCCTTGAGTGCAGAAAAAAAAAACTCAACTTTTTTTTTATTTATTTTTGTTTCTGGTTTACTTAAAATTATTATCGGATCTTCTTGCAAATATTTTTTAACTAAAATTTTAAAAAAAAATTGGATTTCTAATTTTGAGAATTTATTTCTCAAATAAAAGTCGTATTTTTTTTTCAAATCTACTAATAACATTATTTAGTTTTATTTACTTTAATATGGTATTTAATAAGTTTTAATTTAATACTAACTTTTTATTTAAAAAAATTGTCAGACAAAAATAATATTCACAAAAAATTTATGCTAAGGTGTATTGAATTAGCAGAAAAAGGAATAGGAAAAACATATCCTAATCCATTAGTTGGATGTGTAATTGTGAATGAAAATAAAATTATTTCTGAAGGTTGGCACAAAAAAGCAGGTGAAAATCATGCAGAAATAAATGCATTACTTAAGATAAAGAATGTTGAGATTTTAGAAAGATCAACACTTTATGTCAATCTTGAGCCTTGCTGTCATTTTGGAAAAACAGGACCTTGTGTCAATAAAATAATTGAAATGAAAATACCTAAAGTAGTTATTGGATGCCTTGATTATTCAAAAAAAAATAATGGTGAGGGAGTTAAAATTTTAAAAAAAAACGGTGTCGAAGTTAAAGTCAATATTTTAAAAGAAGTTTGTATTAATTTAAATAAAAGGTTTTTTACGTATGAACTTAAAAAAAGACCGTATATTATAATTAAATGGGCTGAAAGCTTTGATGGTTATTTTTCTCCGACAAAGGAAAATAGAACTGAAAATAGGCCATATTGGATATCCAGTTTGAAATCAAGAAAATTAGCTCATTTATGGAGATCTCACGAAGAATCAATTTTGATTGGAGTTCAAACCGCAAATGACGATAATCCTAAACTTACTAATAGATATTATAAGGGCAATAATCCTATTAGAATAATTCTCGATCCAAATAATAGAATTAATAAAAAATTAGAAATACTAAACGATAATAACAAAACAATTATTTTCACCAAATCAAAAGAGTTAAATTTAAAAAATAAGTTTTGGATTAAAATAAATTACAAGTCTAGTATTAAAAGTTTAACCAATAAATTGTATAAATTAGGTGTTCAGTCTTTAATTGTTGAGGGTGGAAAAAAAACAATTGAAGGCTTTTTAAACAAAAATATTTTTGATGAAATAAGAGTTTTTAAATCAAAAAAAATACTTTTAAATGGTATAAAATCTCCAAAATTTAAATGTAGTCTTAAAAAGGAATATAAATTAGGTGAAGACTTAGTTAGAATTTATAGTTCAAATAATAAAATTATTTAAAATATTTTCAGGACATCTTACAACTTTTCTTGTTTTTTCATTTAAAAAACAAATTTTAGTTTTTGCGACACAAATTAATTTATTTAACTGATTAATTATTTTGTATTCAAAATCAATTGTAACTTTAGGTTTGTTTTTAACAAATACTTGAATTTTGAGAGTATCACCATATCTCGCAGGTTGTTTATAAGAAATATTAATATCAACTACTGGTAGTATAATGCCGTTTTTTTCAATTTCACTGTAATCCAAACCTAATTTATTTAACCATTCAAGACGAGCAATTTCTAAATATCTTAAAAAATTACTGTGATGAACAATTCCCATTTTATCTGTTTCATAATATCTTACCAAAAAAGGCTTAGTAGTATATTGCATTCTGTAGGACTAATAAATAATTCTTACAATTTATATTGTTCCAATTTGGTAAAAAAAAAATTAAAAATCAATAGCTAAATATATTTTTTTTTATTTTTTTTTTTTGAATATTTATCAAATAATAAAATTAATACTAAAACCTGTTTTTTTTTTAAATTTTAATGACTAATAAAGCAGAAATTGTCTGGAAAAATTGTTTGATCTTTATTAAGGATAATATTCAATCCCAAGCCTTTAAAACCTGGTTTGAACCCATCAAACCGGTCAAGTTATCTGATGATGTTTTAAGTATTCAAGTGCCAAGTAAATTTTTTTATGAGTGGTTAGAGGAAAACTATATAAAATTATTGAAAGTTTCACTCACAAAAGAATTAGGTAAAGATGCAAGGCTTGTATATGTTATTAAAATGGAAAACACTTTTGGCAACAAACAACCATACACTGAAAGTATACCAAGCTCAAACCAATCCAGGGTATTTTCTCAAAATATTGATGCACCTTTAACCTCCCCAAATTCAGAACTAAAAAATCCTTTTATTATTCCAGGTATCAAGAATTTACAAATTGAATCTCAACTAAATCCAAATTATAACTTTGAAAATTTTTTAGAGGGAGATTCTAATAGACTAGCTAGATCTGCTGGAATAGCTGTTGGGAATAAACCTGGTGGAACATCCTTCAATCCATTATTAATCTTTGGTAGTGTAGGACTTGGAAAAACCCATTTAGCGCACGCTATAGGGGTATACATTAAAGAAAAATATATTGATAAAACTGTCTTATATATTTCTGCAGAAAAATTTACCCAACAATATGTGGATTCAGTTAAAAAGAATTCTAGAAATGATTTCATCCATTTTTATCAGTTAATTGATGTTTTGATAATTGATGATGTACAGTTTTTTTCAGGTAAATCTGGAACTCAAGATGTTTTTTTTCATATTTTTAATCATCTTCATCAAAATGGTAAACAAGTTATTTTAACATCTGATAAAGCACCAGTTGATATGCAAGATATTGAGCAAAGACTTTTATCGAGATTCAAATGGGGATTATCTGCAGAATTGCAACAACCAAATTTTGAAACTAGAGTTTCAATACTAAAAAATAAACTTTTTAGAGATGGAGTCGAAATTTCAGATCACATAATTGAATATATAGCAAAAAATATTAAATCAAACATTAGAGAATTAGAAGGAGCTATAATTTCTTTAATCGCTCAATCATCCTTTAATAAAGTAGAAATAACTAACGAATTAGCAAAAGAAATAGTTGATAAATTTGTTAAGAACAACAAACGTGAAGTTTCAATTGACTATATCCAAAAAATTGTATCAGAATATTTCCAAATGAATGTTGATACCCTTCAATCAAAAACCAGAAAAAGGCATATTGTTCAGGCAAGACAGTTAGCTATGTTTTTTGCAAAAAAATTCACAAAGGCTTCACTAGCTAGTATTGGAAATCAAATTGGAAAAAGAGACCATGCAACTGTTTTACACGCATGCAAGACAGTTGATAATTTGAGCTTTACTGACAAACAATTCAGAAAATATGTTGAGGATTTAAATCAAAAATTAACTTTATAATAATTAAAGGTTCATTATATATTATCCCAACTCTAATCGGAGATTACGATAAAAAATATATTTCAAATGAATTACAAAACGCTATAAAAAATATAAATTATTATTTAGTTGAAAATGAGAAAAAAGCTAGAAGATTCATAAAATTCATTGATCCAAAAAAAAACCAGAACATTCTAAACATAAAAATCATTTCAAAAATTCGAGATTTAAATTTTAATGATTTATTGGAACCTTGTAAATCAGGGAATCATATTGGTCTTTTATCAGATTCTGGATGTCCAGGCATAGCAGATCCAGGAAGTGACGTAGTATTGTCAGCCCATTTGAGAAATATTGAAATAAAACCAATTATTGGTCCCTCCTCAATCTTAATGGCAATGATGAGTTCTGGTTTAAATGGACAGTCATTTTCCTTTAATGGTTATTTACCAATAAAAGAAAAACAACTTATTGATAAAATCAAATTTTATGAAAGCAAATCTAAAAAAGAAAATCAAACTCAAATTTTTATTGAAACTCCCTACAGAAATAATAAATTATTATCGAAACTTATTGAAACACTTAGCCCTAAAAGTATGCTTTGTGTTGCATCCAATATAAACTTGCAAAATCAATTAATAATTACTAAAAAAGTTTTTTTATGGAAAAAAACTAAAATTGATATTAATAAACAACCGACAATTTTTATATTTAGCTGTTAGATTTTTATCTTAAAATCTTTAATCTATTAATCCAATTTATATATTTTCTTTTGTAGAAATTATGCATTTTAAGAGATTTTGAAAAATTGTGATAACCAGGTTTGTCAGGATCTGCAACAAAAAAAATATAGTCATGTTTATCTGCATTTAAAACTGCTTCAATTGAGGTTAAATCTGGCATGCATATTGGTCCTGGTGGCAAACCTCTTATTTTATAAGTATTGAATTTTGAATTGATTTTTAAATCTGACAAAAGCACTCTTTTTATAATAGTGTCATATTTTTTATTTTCATTTTTGATTGCAAAAATTACAGTGGGATCAGCTTGAAGCTTTATTCTTTTTTTTAATCTGTTCAGATAAACACCAGCAATTTTTTTCCTCTCTTTGAAAATAGGACTTTCTTTATTAATAATTGATGCAAGGGTTATAACCTCAATGGGGTCTAAACCAATTTTATTTGCTGCAAGAATTCTATTTTTATTCCAATATTTTTTATACTCTAAGTACATTCTATCTCTAAAATCTTCAGCTGAAGTGTTCCAATATAAGTTATAGGTATTAGGAAGATACATAGAAATTAAATTCAAATTATTAAAATTTGTTTTCTCTAAAAAAATTGAATCCTTAAATGCATTTATTAGAGATAAACTGTCAGCCTCAATTTGATCTGAAACTCTTTTTGCAAGATCTTCAATTTTTTCTTGGTTATTAAAAGTTATATTAACTGTCATACTCTCTCCCCTTAAAACATCAATTAAATTATTATTGTTTAATTTATCTTTTAATTTAAATTTTCCACTTTTAAAATTTTTAGAATATTTCTTAAGGTTCGCGGCTATAATAAAAGTATTAGTCGAAATTAAGTATGGTTCAAGTTTTGAAACAATATCATTAAAATTATCTTTTTCATTAATATAAATAAAATCATATTTGTTTGTTATTGAGGTATTTTTTTTTAAAAAAACAAAAAATAAAGTAAGAAAAAGTGATGTTGATAATAAGATAAATATTAATAAATAATTATTTTTTAAATATCTTTTGAAATGTGAATTCATTATTAAATTTTCCGTTGTAAAAATTCCAGTCTTTTTTTAAGCATATTTTTTTATAATTAAGTCCTTCAAAAAGTCTAATACTGATTAGATTTTCCTCCGCAACATTAGCATAAAATTGATAAATTCCTAATCTATTAATTGCCCACTCTTCCAATAAAGATAGGGCTTCTTTAGCTATACCATTGTTTTGGAATTTTTTATCAACAATTATACCTACACAAGCTCTTCTATGAACAGGTTTAAAATCATATAAATCAACTATACCTAATGGTAAATTTTGAATTGATGAAATTACAAATTTAATTTCTTTGGTTTCAAAAAAATCTATTTTATAATTGTTAATATAGTCTAAAATCTTTTCTTTTGACAACGGCGAAATTGTATTAGAATATTTCCAGTTTTGTTGATCATTTTCAATTTTAATTATCCATTCCAAATCATCAATTTCTAAAGCCCTTAATTTAATCTTTGATTTCAATTTAAATTTCTATTTTACCTTCAAAAACTTTTAAAGCAGATCCTGTTAACTTAATTTTTCTATATGTATTTTTTACTTTTTCAAAAGCAATAACTAAATAGCCACCTTTGGTATGTATTTTTATATTTTTTTTAATTGTATTTTTTGATTCAAACATTGCTAAAGCTGATGCAACAGATCCAGTGCCACAGGATTTTGTTTCATTTTCAACCCCTCTTTCATATGTTCTGACAAAAAATTCAGAATCCGATATTCTTTGAACAAAATTTACATTTATTCCATTTTTTTTGAATTTTTGACTATTTCTGATTTTTGAACCTTCCTTATAAACATTAATTTGGTGAATATTATCAACAATCTCAACATAATGAGGAGACCCTGTTTCAAATAACATATAATTGTCTAAGACCATGAAATCTTCAACATCCGACATTTCAATTGAAATGTTATTATTTTTATTTAAAAAACCAATATGTACTCCATCAAAAGCTTCAAAAGTCACCTTTTCCTTTTTTAAAACATCTCCAATATATTTAACAGCGCATCTGGTTCCGTTTCCACACAAAGACGATTTTTTTCCATCAGAATTGTAATATATCATTTTGAAATCAAAATTATTTGATTCATGTATTTCAATAAATCCGTCAGAACCAATTCCTAAATTCCTATCGCACAATGATTTAATTTTATTGGAAGTTAAATGTTGAATATTGTTTAATCTATAGTCAACAATTATAAAATCATTTCCTGTTGCTTGATATTTTAAAAATTCTAAAAACACATCATAAATATAAATAATGTTAAATTGAAGTTAATAGGTTTTAGAAAAAAATTGTTTTTTTTAATTTTGTAAAAAAATTAATTATGAAATCATTTTATAAAATCTTAACAACTGCAATTTTATCAGCACTTATTACAAGTTATTTGTTCATTAATTTTTTCGAAGTAGATAAAGTTAACAAAATTAATCATACAAAGCCAGTCCCAACAACATACTCCTACAATACTTCTTTACAATCTTTGACACCACCAACTGATTTTATAGAGGCTGCGTCAAAAAGTATTGATGCTGTAGTTCATGTAAAAAATACATCAAATAGAAGTTCTTTTTCTGCCTTAGATTTATTCTTTAACAGGAGACTTCCAGAAAATAGCATTGGTACTGGTTCAGGTGTTATTGTATCTCCTGATGGTTATATTATTACTAACAATCATGTAATTGAAAATGCTAATAAAATTGAAGTGACAACTAACGATAATAAAGTTTATACTGCTACCCTTGTAGGAACTGATCCATCTACTGACATTGCTGTTTTAAAAATTAATGTTGAGACTGATTTGCCTTATTTATTTTTTGGCAATTCTGAAAATACAAGAATTGGTGAATGGGTATTAGCAGTCGGAAATCCTTTTAATTTAACTTCAACTGTAACAGCAGGAATTATTAGTGCTAAATCTAGAGATTTGAATGAAAATGATTCAGAAAATCAGTCTTTTATCCAAACTGATGCTGCCGTTAATATGGGTAACAGTGGTGGAGCATTAGTTAATACTAATGGAGAATTAATTGGAATAAATACTGCGATAACTTCTATGTCTGGAGGTTTTGTTGGATACTCTTTTGCAGTACCAAGTAACATAGCAAGGAAAATATTTGAAGACATTCTTGAATTTGGAAATGTTCAAAAAGGATTATTAGGTGTTTCTGGTAGGGGACTAAATGCTGAATATGCTAAATTTTTATCAATATCAGAAACAGAGGGTTTTTATGTTGCAGGTATTGAAGATGGCATGGGAGCAAAAGAAGCTGGAATTAAAACCGGTGATATAATTGTAAAAGTTGACGAGGTTCAAATTAAATCTTTTTCTGATTTAACAGGTTATTTGGGGAGTAAAAGACCAAATGAAAAAGTTGAAGTTACATATCTGAGGAATAGTAAAAAAAATAAAGTTTCAGTTACTCTTAAAAAACTTTCAATTGCGGAAGTTTATGGCATGAAATTAAAAAATTTAAATGAATCAGAAATGAATGAACTAGACTTAAGTTCTGGAGTAAAAGTTATTGAGTCAGATAACTCTGATTATCCAATTGAAAATGGAACTATTATTCTAAAAATAAATGGTTTTGAAATTAAAAATATAGATGATCTAAAAAAAATAAAAAATAAAATTTCTTCAGTTACAATTATTACAAATGAGGGTATTAGAGAAAGAATTTTATTTAGATAACTAAAATCAAAAATGAGAATTGATATTCTAACTCTTTTTCCAGAATTATTCAAAGGTGTTTTTGATACTTCAATTTTAAAAAAAGCAACAAAAAAAAATCTTGTTCAAATTTTTTTTCACAACATCAGAGACTACAGTAAAAAAAAAAATAAACAATCAGATGATTATCCTTATGGAGGTGGACCTGGAATGGTACTAATGATTCAACCAATTTATGATTGTATTAGAAAACTAAAAAAGGATAGAAATTATGATGAAATTATTTTTTTTACTCCTGATGCTGAAAAATTTAATCAGAAAACTGCAAACAAATATTCTTTAAAAAAAAATTTAATAATAATATGTGGACATTATAAAGGGATTGATGAGAGAATTAGAAAAAAAATTGTTTCTAAAGAAATATCAATTGGTGATTATGTTTTAACTGGAGGTGAACTTCCTGCCGCAGTTTTTTGTGACGCAATTATTAGATTGATCCCGGGAGTTCTTGGAAATGAATCTTCAGCATTGAGTGATAGTTTTCAAGATGATTTAATTTCTCCACCATTATATACTAGACCCAGATCGTTCAATGGATGGAAGATTCCTGAAATATTGATTTCTGGCGATAAAAACAAAATAGATGATTGGAAAGAAAAAAAATCTATTAAGAGAACAAAAAAATTTAAAAAATTGTAAATAAGAAAATCTTAAATAATAAAAATTATAATATAAGCTTGTTATGATTAAAATAAATATTAATTTTGGCAACAATTAATTTTTTTACATCCAAAAAAAATGGAAGATTTAATTAGTAAAATTCAAAATAAATTTATTGAAAAAAAAGATTTTCCGATCTTTAAGTCAGGTGACACTATAACTGTTTTTTATGAAATAAGAGAGGGCGAAAAGGTCAGGATTCAATTTTTTAAAGGCGTTGTCATACAGATTAAGGGACACGGATTATCTAAAACATTTACTATAAGAAAAATGTCTGGCACTATTGGGGTTGAGCGAGTTTTTCCATTAAATTTACCTACTATTCAAAAAATTGAAGTTAATAAAAAAGGTAAGGTTAGAAGATCGAGAATTTTTTATTTTAAAGACTTAAGAGGTAAAAGAGCTAAGATTAAGGAATTGTAATTATTATATTTTTTACTCAATTTGCAGTCAATATGAAAAAAATAGTTGTAAAAAATCCTGTAGTCGAAATTGATGGGGATGAAATGACTAGAATTATTTGGAAGTTTATAAAAGATAAACTTATTCTTCCTTACTTAAGCTTAGATATTAAATATTTTGATTTAGGTATTAAAAACAGAGATTTTACGGACGATCAAATCACTATAGACGCCGCAAATGCTATAAAAAAATACAATGTAGGAATTAAGTGTGCAACAATTACACCTGATGAGCAAAGAGTTCAGGAATACACACTCAAAAAAATGTGGAAATCTCCAAATGGTACAATAAGAAATATAGTTGGAGGTACAGTTTTTAGAGAACCCATCATAATGAAAAATGTTCCAAGATATGTTCAAGGTTGGAAAAAACCAATTTGTATAGGTAGACACGCTTTTGGAGATCAATATAAAGCAACTGACATTGTAACCTATGGTAAAGGAAAACTCACCATGACATTTACTCCTGATGACGGAAGTAAACCAAAAAAATGGGATGTTTATAATTTTGAAGAAGACGGTGTTGCTATGTCAATGTATAATATTGATTCATCAATATATGGATTTGCCAGATCATGCATGAATAGAGCTCTTTCTAAAAAGTGGCCACTTTACCTTTCAACAAAAAATACAATTTTAAAGGCATATGACGGAAGATTTAAAGATATTTTTCATGAGGTTTACGAAAATGAATTTAAATCAAAATTTAAAAAAATTGGAATTTCCTACGAACACAGATTAATTGATGATATGGTGGCTGCTGCAATGAAATGGGAAGGTGGTTTTGTTTGGGCATGTAAAAATTATGACGGAGATGTTCAATCTGATACTGTAGCTCAAGGATTTGGTTCACTTGGTCTAATGACATCTACTTTAATTACTCCAGACGGATTGACATTAGAGGCTGAAGCTGCTCATGGAACAGTGACTAGACACTATCGTGAACATTTGATGGGTAATCAAACATCTACAAATCCAATTGCATCTATTTTTGCATGGACAAGAGGACTTGAACACAGAGGTAAGTTAGATAAAAACAATCAACTAGTTAATTTTTGTAATCTTTTAGAAAAAGTATGTATAAAGACGGTTGAATCAGGACTTATGACCAAAGATTTAGCAATACTAATACATGGCAAGAAAGTTGCAAAAAGGAATTATTTAAATACTCAAGAGTTTTTAAATTCAATAAAAGAGAACCTCGAAAAATCAATATAATAAAGTTTACACCATAATTTAATAAATGAGTTACACAAAAATAACTGAAAGTGATTCCTTGTATAATAATCTTGAATTGCTCAGTATTAAAGACATAATTAAGTTTATTAATGTCGAAGATCAAAAAATTCATTTAGCTGTAAAAAAGGCTTTACCTGAAATTGAAAAACTCATTATGAATGTTTATGAAAAACTCAAGCTTGGAGGAAGATTATTTTATGTTGGTGCCGGAACAAGTGGAAGATTAGGTATTTTAGATGCATCTGAATGTCCACCTACTTTTGGTGTTGATGAGTTTAAAGTCATTGGCATAATAGCTGGTGGCTCTGAAGCTATTAAAAAATCTATTGAAAATGCTGAGGATAATATTCACAAAGGATGGGATGAATTAAAAAAACATAACATTTCAAGAAAAGACATCGTTGTTGGTATTGCGGCCTCTGGAACTACACCTTTTGTTGTTGGTTGTTTAGAAAAATGTTATAAAAATCAGATTTTTACTGGATGTATAACCTCAAATCCTAATAGCCCAATAACAAAATTTTCAAAAGTACCTGTTGAATTAAATGTTGGTCCTGAATTTTTGACAGGTAGCTCAAGAATGAAATCAGGAACAGCTCAAAAAATGATTTTAAATATGATATCAACTGCCTCAATGATTAAACTTGGTTATGTTAAAGGAAATAAAATGATTGACATGCAAACAAAAAACTCAAAACTAAGAATGAGAGCCATTAAAATTATTCAAAATGAACTTTTAATTGATGAAAAAAAATCTAAAGATCTTTTAGAGAAATATAAATCAGTTAGACTAGCAATTGAAAATGGAAAAAAAAACAAATAATATTTTTTTAAAAAAAGGTTTGTCAAAACTTTTATGGTCAATACCTTTTTTCTTTTCAGGTCCTATTTTTTTATTTCAATCATTTAAAAACATTGACCATGATTTTTTTATTTATGTTTTTATATTAGGTGTAATTTTAATGTTAATTGCTATTATTAACTGCTTTTTTGGTATAAAATTTTTATTGAATGGTTTCCTTGGTGAAAAGAATAAAAAATCACTTTATTAACTCATAGTTGTGACAAAATCTTTAACGTATTATATTTACATAATTAAAATTTAAAATGATTGATATAATTTTTCCTGATGGAACTAAAAAAAAATATAAAAAAGGAGTAAAACCAATTGAAATTGCATATGATATTAGCCCTTCTCTTTCAAGAAATGCATTATCTTCCTCTCTGAACAACAATGTAGTTGAATTAAATTCTATTTTAAATAAAGGTGGTGAGTTTAAAGTTTATACTTGGAAAGACGATGAGGGTAAAAAAGCTTTTTGGCATTCTTCAGCACATGTTTTAGCACAATCAATAAAACATATTTACCCTCAAGCAAAACTTACAATTGGTCCTGCGATTGATAAAGGATTTTATTATGATGTAGACTTTGGTGATGTTAAAATTACAGAAGAAGATTTAACTAAACTTGAAACCCAATTCAAAATATTTACTCAAGAAAATAATATTTTTTCAATGAGAAAAATTTCTAAAAAGCATGCTATTGATTTTTATAATAAAGAAGATAATCAATATAAAGTTGAATTAATTAATGATTTAGAAGATGAAAACATTACTTTTTGTGATCATTCAAATTTTTCTGATTTATGTAAAGGAGGACACATCCCCAGTACAGGATTTATTAAGGCTGTTAAATTACTTAATATTGCTGGTGCTTATTGGAGAGGAAATGAAAATAATAAACAATTAACAAGAATATATGGTATTAGCTTTCCAAAACAAAAAGAACTAGAAGAATATTTAAATTTAATAGAGGAAAGTAAAAAAAGAGATCACAGAAAATTAGGTAAGGAACTAGAATTATTTTCATTTTCGGAAAAAGTTGGGCAAGGGCTTCCTATGTGGTTACCTAAAGGAACAATTTTAAAACAAAATCTTGAGTCATTTTTAAGGAAACTTCAAAAAAAAGAGGGTTATCAAGAAGTCATCACACCACACATTGGTATTAAAAATCTGTATGAGACTTCAGGGCATTATGAGAAATATGGATCAGATAGTTTTAGGCCTATTGAAACCCCAGGAACTGGAGAGACATTTCTGCTTAAACCTATGAACTGTCCACATCACTGTGAAATTTTTAATAATAGAAAATGGAGTTATAAAGATTTACCGGTAAGATACTCAGAGTTTGGGACAGTTTACAGGTATGAACAGAGTGGTGAACTTCAAGGTTTAAAAAGGGTCAGGGGTTTTACAGTTGATGATGCTCATATTTTTTGTAGACCAGACCAATTACTAACTGAATTTAACAGAGTAATTGATCTTGTTTTACATGTTTTTAAAAACCTTAGCTTTGACAAATTTGAAATCCAGGTTTCTTTTAGAGATCTTGAAAATAAATCAAAATACATTGGATCAGAAAAAAATTGGAATTTAGCTGAAGATGCTATTATTAAATCAGTTGAAAGCAAAAAATTAAATTATAAAATTGAATATGGTGAAGCTGCATTTTATGGTCCTAAACTAGATTTTATGATTAAAGATTCACTTAATAGAAATTGGCAGCTTGGAACAATTCAAGTTGATTATAATTTACCTCAAAGATTTAATCTTTTATATAAAGGTAACGATAACAAGTTTTATAACCCTGTTATGATTCATAGAGCTCCTTTTGGAAGTCTTGAAAGATTAGTTGCAATACTAATCGAACATACAGCAGGAAATTTTCCTTTATGGTTATCTCCAGAACATTTTATAATTCTTCCAGTAAATGAAAAATGTGAAAATTATGCAGAAAAAGTTTTGAATAAATTAGAAAATTACGATATTCGGGGCCTGATTGACAACAGAAATGAAACAATTAGTAAAAAAATCAGGGATGCTGAAATTAACAAGTATCCTTTTATGTTAATTGTAGGTGATAAAGAGTTAAAAGAAGAAACTGTTTCTGTGAGAAAGAAATATTCTGGTAATATTGGTGTTTTTTCAATAAAATCACTTATTGATAGAATTTCTGATGAAATTTCAAAAAGTATGTATAAATTTGAAAATTAATTTAAATATAAGATTATAGCAATAAGAAGAAAAAGATCATACAGTCCAAGTAGGATTATAAAAGTTGATCAACATAAAATAAATGA
>PACV01000061.1 GCA_002702875.1 Flavobacteriaceae bacterium | reverse complement strand
CTTGGGTCTATTAATATGTATAAGATATCAACAACTATATTTATAAAAATAAAGATAGATGCTATTGTTAAAACAGCTCCCATAACAACAGGAATATCTAAACTATTTAAAGATTCTACAATTTCTTTACCAATCCCTTTCCATCCAAAAATATATTCTACAAAAACAGAGCCAGCTAGTAAAGAAGCAAACCAACCGGAAATTGCAGTTATTACTGGATTTAATGAATTTTTAATACCATGATTAAGAACTATTTTGAAAGTTGACAAACCTTTAGATTTGGCAGTTACAATATAATTTTGGTTCAGAACATCAATTAATTCACTTCTCATTAACTGAGTAATAATTGCAATTGGTCTAATTCCCAATACAATTGAAGGCAAAATTAAATTTTTAATTTTCAATTGATATCTTTCACCCATATCGTCTAACTCATATAAATTTCCATTCATATTAAGATTTGTATATTCAAACAGTACATATCCAAAAAACCATGAAAAAATTATTGCACTAAAAAAAGAGGGAATACTTATTCCCAAAGAGCTAAATAATTGCAAAAACTTATCTAAAAAATTATCTTTATTTAGTGCTGATAAAATTCCAAAAAATAAACCAATAAAAATTGCAATTAAAATTGATGTTATTGATAGATAAATTGTGTTGGGAAGAGTTTCTTTTATAATTTCAGCTACTTCTTTACCTGTTTTTTGGTATGAGGTTCTTAAATAGGGAGATTTGAAGACTATTACGCTGTTTTTCATATTCAATATTATAAAACCACCATATTTAACTTCATCATAATAATTAAATTTTTTATCATTTTTAGAGTGATATGAAATTAATGACAAATCATTTAAGTAATAGAAGTATTGATGAGATATTGGTAAATTAAAGCCATATTTTTTTTGAATTAATTCAAGTTGTTTGGAATCTGACTTTTGGTCTAACATCATTTGTGAAGGATCTCCAGGTAAAATGTAAAATAGAAAAAAAACAAAGGTTGATACTCCAAGTAAAGTTACTAATACATTAGATATCTTTTTTAAAGCAAATTGTATCATTTATTTTTTAAATGAATTATTGAAAAAATTGAATAATTTATAATGTCCATGTAATTAGCTGAGATACCCTCACTCACAATTGTAATACCACCGTTACTTTCAATTTGTTTTATTCTCAAAATTTTTTGAATTATTAAATCTGTTAAAGATGTTACTCTCATATCCCTCCATGCTTCTCCATAATCATGGTTTTTTTCCTTCATTAACTCAAAAGTTGAATTAGAATAATCATCGTAATAAGTCAAAGCTTTTTTTAAATCAATATCTGGAGATTCTGCAATTCCTAAATCAATTTGTATCAATGCCATTATTGAATAATTAATTATTCCGATGAACTCATCTGTTTCACTTTCATTGATTTTCTTTTCATTAAGAGTTTGTATACTTCGAATTCTTTGAGCTTTAATATATATCTGGTCAGTTAAGGAAGAAAGTCTCAAAATTCTCCACGCAGACCCATAATCTTTCATCTTATTAATAAATAAATCCCTACATATATAATTAATTTTTTTATATTGAGATTCAGTATTTTTCATGACGAAATGTTATTTATGTAAATTACTTTTTTTAATTGTCAAATTGAACAATGACTCAAAAATATGAAATTATCGATCAAAAATAAGTTAATTGATTTCAATAAACCCAAAATTTTTGGAATATTAAATTTGAGTCCAAATTCTTTTTTTGACGGAGGAAAATTTATTAAAGTAGATAGAGCACTTAAACAATTTGAAAAAATGTTAAAAGATGGAGCTGACTTCATAGATATTGGTGCTGAATCATCTAAACCTGGTTCAAAAAGAATAACCGAAAAAGAAGAATTAAAAAGGTTAATTCCATTTTTAGAAAAACTTAAAATTAATTTTCCATCTGCTTTATTTTCTGTTGATACTTGGAAATCTAAAGTTGCAGAGGAATCCATACTTCGAGGAGCATCTATAATAAATGACATCTCATCTTCAAATATGGATAAAAAAATGATGAATGTGATCTCAAAATATAAGGTTACTTACATAATGATGCACATGAAAAATAATCCTGAAACAATGCAGAAATATCCAATTAAATCTAATAGCATTAACGTAGTTTTGGATTTTTTTAAAAAAAAAAATTAAAGAAGCTGAATCTTATGGAATCAAAAATTTAATTATCGATCCTGGGATTGGTTTCGGTAAGTCATTAGATGAAAATTTTAAACTATTAAAAAATATTGATAAATTAAAATTGTTTAATTATCCGATAATGATTGGAATTTCAAGAAAATCAATGATTTATAAAAAACTTAATATAAAAATAAATGAATCCTTAAATGGAACAACAATACTTAATACATACGCCCTTATAAAAAATGCCAATATTTTAAGAGTTCATGATGTTAAAGAGGCAAAAGAATGTGTTAATTTGTTACAAGAGCTAAAATAGTTTTTCTAAATTTATATAAAGTTTAAAAATTTGGATTTTTTAGAAATTTCTCTTTTAGATATTATTGATATTGTTCTAGTTACAATTTTACTCTTTTACTTATATAAATTACTAAGAGGGACAGTTGCTATAAATATTTTTATTGGAATTGTTATAATATACCTTATTTGGAAATTAACTGATTTGTTAAACATGACTGTATTAAGTAATTTGTTGGGTAAATTTATTAGTGTTGGTTTTTTTGCTCTAATTGTTGTATTCCAACAAGAAATCAGAAAGTTTCTTCTATTATTAGGTTCTACTAATATTACTAAAAATAAGGGTTTTAGTAAGTTTTTCAAATTTCTTAAAAACCAAAATGAGACAATCACAACAGACATAAATGTTATAATTAATTCTTGTAAAAAGATGGCAAAATCAAAGACAGGGGCTATAATAATTATAGAAAGAGAAAACTCATTAGGTTTTTTAAAGAATACTGGAGATAAAAACAATATTGAATTGACATCNCAAATTTTGGAAACAATTTTCTTTAAAAATAGCCCNCTNCATGATGGTGCAGTAATAATTAAGGGAAATTCAATTNTTGCTTCAAGAGTTGTTTTACCTGTGTCTGATACAGATAAAATTCCTAAAAGACTGGGGCTTAGACATAGAGCCGGTATAGGTATTACTGAGAAAACTGACGCTGTAGCGATAGTTATTTCTGAACAACGTGGTAAAATAACTTACATAAAAGATGGTGAATTTGATGAAGATATTTCCTTTCAAAAACTCAAAAGCCAAATTAAAAAAGATCTCTCTCTTTAATTTTATTTTTCTCCCTTTTTAATTGAGAATCATATAAATCTTTATAAACGCCTCCTTTAATTAACAAATTTCTATGATTTCCAAATTCAACAATTCTTCCATTATCTAAAACAATAATTTTATCTGCTTTTTCAATTGTTGCAAGTCTGTGAGCAATTATCATTGAAGTTTTACCTAATGTAATTTTTTGAATTGCATTTTGAATTAATTCCTCAGTATATGAATCTATTGAAGATGTTGCCTCATCCAAAATTAATATTGAGGGATTAGTAATATAAGCCCTTAAAAATGAAATCAATTGTCTTTGACCTGAAGAAAGTGACACTCCTCTCTCATTAACATTAAAAAAATATTTATTTGGTAATGAATTTATAAAATCATGTGCTCCTATTTCTTTTGATATATTTATAACTTCATCCAAAGATTTTTTTTTATCAAATAATACTACATTATTATAAATTGTATCTGCAAATAAAAAAACATCTTGAAGAACAACTGCAATATTTTTTCTTATTTCAGAGATTTTTATTTTTTTAATTGAAATTCCATCAATGTAAATCTCTCCTTGATTATATTCATAAAATCTAGTCAAAAGATTAATTATTGTTGATTTTCCAGATCCCGTATGTCCAACAATTGCAATCTTTTCTCCTTGATTAATTTTAAGACTTAAATTATTTATAACATTATCATAATTATTTTCTTCCGTATAAGAAAAACTCAAATTTTTTATTTCAATTTTACCTTTAATATTTTTAATCAATTTATTACCATTGTTAATTTCATTATTTTTCATATCAACAATTTTAAAAACTCTTTCAGCTGCAACCATTCCCATTTGAAGGGTATTAAATTTGTCAGCAATCTGTCTTAAAGGCTGAAACAACATCTGTGACATTTTTATAAATAAAAAAATAGTACCAATTGAAATAGTTCCATACAATCCAGCACTAATTCCTCCAAACCAGACAAGTAAACCAATAGTTATTGAGGTTGAAATTTCTGCTACAGGAAAAAAAATAGAATTATACCAAACTGTTTTAAGCCATGCATTTTTATGATTTTCATTTATTTTATTAAACTTAATTTTATCAATTTTTTCTCTATTAAACATTTGGACTAAAGTCATACCATTAATTCTTTCTTGTATAAATGAATTAAGAATAGAAACTTGATTTCTTACATCTTCAAAAGCAACTTTCATGGATTTTTGAAACAATTTTGTGGCATAAACTATAATCGGTAATACAGAAAAAACAATCAAAGAAAGTTGCCAATCAATAACTAACATTATAATAATAACTAAACTCATTTTAAGCAAATCAGCAAGAATCATAAATAAACCTTGACTAAAAATACTTGAAATTAATTCAATGTCACTTGCTGTTCTTGTAACAAGTCTTCCAATAGGATTTTTGTCATAGTAAGACATTTTGAAATTTATAATTCTGTTAAACAAATTATATCTAATGTCTTTTACAATGGTTTGACCTAACCAATTGGCAAAGTAAATAAATAAAAACTGAAATATTACCTCCAAAAATAAAATAAAAACAACAAAATAAATTATCATTTTTAGTCCATCTAAATCGGATTTAATAATATAATCATCAATTATAATTTTTAAGAGATAAGGTTGAATTGTGGAAAAAATTGACAATAGTATAGCAGATAAAATCAAGAGATAATATGTAATTCTGTATGGATTAACGAATCTCATTATTTTCTTAAATAATTTTAAATCAAAAAATTTATTATTTGATACTATCATTTTATAAATATTGACTTATGATATTTGATATTATTTAAAAAAAGAGCATTTGGAGGAACAGAAAAACCAGCATTACTTCTTTTTTTACTTTTAATGATTTGAATAAACTCATCTATATTAATTTTTTTTTGTCCAACATCTAAAATAGTACCAACAATTGACCTAACCATATTTCTTAAAAATCTATTTGATTCAATAGTAAACAATAAACCATTTTCAACTTTTGTCCAATTGGCATAATAGATTTCACAAAAAAAATTATTAACATCTGAACCTTTTTTGGAAAAAGATTCAAAATCTTTGAATTTAATTAATATTTCAGTTGCCTTTTTCATAGCTTTTAGATCAAGTTTCGTTGAAATATAATATTCGAATTCATGGTTAAAGGGATTTTTAACAAATGAAATGTGATATTGGTATGTTCTTGATAATGCACTAAATCTTGCATGTGCATCATTTTTGACTTTTTTTAAATCTAATATGTGTATATCATTTCCATGAAATTTATTTAATAAAACGATAAGTTTATCTTTATCATCTATTTGATCTTCGTGATCAAAGTGAGCAACCATGGTTTTTGCATGAACTCCAGTGTCAGTTCTTCCTGCTCCCACTAATTTAATTTTTTTTTTAATAATTATAGATAAACTTTCTTCCATAACTTCTTGGACGGAATTAGCATTTTTCTGTTTCTGCCAACCATGAAATTTTTTACCATTGTAAGAAAAGAATATAAAATACCTCAATTTTTTTTGTAAATATATTAGTTATTAGACAATTTTTAATAATTTATAAGATATGAAGATACTCGTTTTATCAGATACTCATGGATATATTGATGAAAGAATTTTACACTATGCTAAAATAGCTGACCAAGTATGGCATGCTGGCGATATAGGTAATATTGATGTAATTAATCAAATTAGTAAAGTTAGTAAACTTAAAATAGTATACGGTAATATAGATAGCTCGAAATTAAGAATAGGATTAGAAAAATTTATTTTTTTTAAAGTTGAAAAATTTAATGTATTAATTACTCATATTTATAATAAAAAATTATTTAATGAAATAAGATCAAACAATAATATAGACTCAAATTTTTCAAATATATTAGTCTGTGGACATTCACATATATTAAAGATTAAATTTTATAAGAATTTCAATACGTTGCTAATTAACCCTGGAGCAATTGGAAAAAAAGGATTTCACAAAAAAAGAACTATGGTTTCATTTGAAATAAAAAATAATGATATCACAAATATGAATATTATTGATTTTGGTTCTAGATGAAAAATAATCTTTTTTTTTTCGTCAAATAAAAAAAAATTGTAATATTGCTACAGTAAATATATTTACACTTCTCCAAATTTATATTCATATAAATAATTTAATCAAAAAAACAAATGTTAAACATATCTGATTTAAAACTCAAGAAGATTTCTGAATTACAAGAAATTGCAAAAAAAATTGGTTTGAATAAACTTTCTCAAAAAAAAATTGACTTAATTTATCAAATTATTGACTTTGCTTCATCAAATCCAAATACTGCAAATGGTGATGAATCAAAGAGTGAGAACAAAAAAAAGTTTGACAACTCCAATAAAAATAAAATTGACAAAAGTGAAATTAAAGACAAAAAACCTGAAAATTCAAAACCTCCCCACAGTAATAAAGATACTAATGATAGTAAAGTAATTAATCAGCACAAATCTTCAAAAAACAATAATTTTAAAAAACAAACTGAGATTAATCATAACAAAGACAACAGAAATAGATATAAAGAACCTGACTTTGAATTTCAAGGAATAGTTAAAGCTGAGGGTGTTCTTGATATCATGTCAGAAGGTTACGGTTTTTTAAGATCCTCAGATTATAATTATTTATCCTCTCCTGATGATGTTTACGTTTCTCAGTCTCAAATAAGACTTTTTGGACTTAAAACTGGTGATACAGTTCTTGGAACAGTCAGACCACCAAAGGAGGGAGAAAAATATTTTCCTCTAATAAAGGTTAATAAAATTAATGGTCTTGATCCAAATGTTGTTAGAGATAGAGTTTCATTTGAACATCTAACCCCACTTTTTCCAGATTCAAAATTTGACATTGCTAATAAACAAAATACAATTTCAACTAGAATTATTGATCTTTTTTCACCAATTGGAAAAGGTCAGAGAGGAATGATTGTTTCTCAACCTAAAACTGGAAAAACAATGTTACTTAAAGACATTGCAAATGCTATAGCTGCTAATCACCCTGAAGTGTACCAAATCATACTATTAATTGATGAAAGACCAGAAGAGGTAACTGATATGCAGAGAAATGTTAAAGGGGAAGTTGTAGCCTCAACATTTGATGAGCCAGCAGACAGACATGTCAAAGTAGCGAATATTGTTCTTGAAAAGGCAAAAAGACTTGTTGAATGTGGACACGATGTTGTTATACTTCTTGACTCTATAACTAGACTTGCTAGAGCTTACAATACAGTTCAACCTGCATCTGGTAAAATTTTAAGTGGTGGTGTTGACGCTAATGCTCTTCATAAGCCAAAAAGATTTTTTGGAGCTGCAAGAAATATAGAGGGTGGTGGTTCTCTATCAATTATTGCAACTGCTCTTACTGAAACTGGATCAAAAATGGATGAAGTTATTTTTGAGGAATTTAAGGGAACTGGTAACATGGAACTCCAATTAGATAGGAAAATTTCTAATAGAAGAATATTCCCTGCCATTGACTTAATCTCCTCTAGTACAAGAAGAGACGATATTTTACTTGATGAAAATACTGTCCAAAGAATGTGGATAATGAGAAAATATCTCGCTGATATGAACCCTGTGGAAGCAATGGAATTTATAAATGATAGATTCAAAAAAACTCAGAACAATGAGGAGTTTTTAATATCCATGAACTCTTAAGCAATTACCTACAGACTAGATACAAATTTGTTTAATTTTGATTTTAGATTTGCTGCTTTATTAGAGTGAATAATATTTTTTTTGGATAGTTTATCAATTAAACTAAAAACATTTGGCAACATAGAAATACCCTTTTTTTTAGTTTTTACTTCTTTTAAATTTTTGATAGCATTTCTTGCTGTCTTGTGCTCCAATCGATTTTGGAGTCTTTTTTTTCTGTCAGACCTTATTCTTTTTTCAGCTGATTTATGATTAGCCATATATGTAAATTTGATGCGAAAATAAAACAAAAAAATTTAATTGAATAAATTTTCTACTTAAATAGTTAAAAATTATCGATATTTAAAACAATTTTATTATAAGGAATAATTATACCAAATGGTTGAAAAAAAATATTTTGTTCAATGGGCTGATTTAGATGCTAACTGGCATTTAGCTAATTTTTCATATTTAAAATATTCTACTGATTCAAGAATGTATTTTTTTAACTCAATTGGATTTACAAAAGAAAGATTACTTAAACTTTTAATTGGTCCAATAGTTTTTTATGAGCATATATATTATTATAAAGAAATGCAATTACATGACGAATTTACAATTGTCAATGAGCTAGATGGTTATAGTGAAGATGGAAGATTTTTTAGAATTCTACAAAATTTTTACAAAAACAATATTAATACTACCAGAATTGAAATATTAGCTAGTATTATGAATTTAAAAACAAGAAAACTTTCCGAATTCCCTGAGGACATTTTTAATAATCTAAAAAAAACTAAAAAATCAGACTCATTTAAAATAATAAACAAAGGAGATACTAGAATATCAGGAAAACTGCCAAAGAATTTAATATAAAATGGAAAAAATAATTGTAAAAATCAAAACTCAACAATTAAATTACCCTTATATTTTATAAAAAAATCGTGATCGAGACAGGATTCGAACCTGTGACCGTCTGCTTAGAAGGCAGATGCTCTATCCAGCTGAGCTACTCGACCTTAAACCAATTGAAAAATGCAACAATTAATTTTGGTAAATTTAACATTTCTATTTATAAAAATTTCAAGAATTTTAATTAAATAAATTACTATTTTAATTTATTATTAGTTTCTAATATAATTCAAATCAAATTAAAAAGTTGGAATCAACATTTAAAAAATATAAAGATTTTAGGTTTCAAGAGATATTGATATTGGTGTATCGTATAGTTTTAGCATATATCTTTTTTTTTATTGCTCGAATATTATTTATCTATTTTAACAATGATATACTTAAAATTGAAAGTATTAATGAAATATTTAGACTTTGTTATTATGGACTTAGATTTGATACATCCGCAATTGTTTATGTGAATTCGATATTTATTCTATTATCAATACTTCCATTTTATAAAACTTCAACCAGATTATATCAAAAATTTCTATTCTACATTTACTTTCTATTTAATTCAATAGCTACTTCATTAAACTTTATTGACTTTGGATATTACAGATTTAATTATAATAGAATAATGGCGAATTTTTTTGAGGTAATCAAGTATGAGCAGAACAAAACAACATTAATATCTCATTTTATCTTTAGCTATTTTCAATACGTTTTACTATACTTTTTTCTAATAACAATCTGGATTTATTTCTATAATAAAATTAAAATGAACCCATTAATTATAGATAATAAAATAAAATATTTTGTAACATCTACTTTATTTTTTTTCGGTGTAGTTTTACTTTGTATAGCTGGAGCTAGAGGCGGTGACTTAAAAAAAAGCACAAGACCAATAACAATTATAGACTCTATGAATAAAATTAATAATCCAACTCACGCAGATGTTGTTTTAAATACACCTTTCACTATTATAAGAACTTTAAATCAAAGTGATTTTAAACAAAGATTTAAATTTGATCCAAAAAAAATAGAAAACAAATTAAAGCCAATTAAAAAATATGAATCTAAAGTAGAGGATGCACCCAATATTATAATATTTATTTTAGAGAGCATGTCAAGAGAATATTGGGGATCAATGAATAAAAATATTAATAATTATTTGAGCTTTACTCCTTTTTTAGACTCATTATCCAGCCATAGTTTAATTTTTCCAAATTCATTTGCTACAAGTAGAAAGTCAATTCACGGAATGCCTTCTGTTCTTGCAGGTATACCCTCTTTTGAAGTTGCTTACACCTCATCAAGGTATTCTAAGCAAAAAATTGAATCAATAGTATCTATAGCTAATAAAATGAACTACGAAACCTCTTTTTTTCATGGTGCAGCAAATGGTTCAATGGGATTAATGGGTTTTTCAAATACGTTAGGATTCGATAATTACTTTGGAAGAGATGAATATAACAATGACAGTGATTTTGATGGATATTGGGGTATTTGGGATGAACCTTTTCTTCAATTTGTAAAATCAAAATTAGATGAGAAAAAACAACCTTTTCTTGGAACAATATTTACTTTAACATCTCATGAGCCTTATATTATTCCATCTAAATACGAAAACATATTTGAAAAAGGTGAAATTGATATGCATCGATGTGCAAAATATACAGACTATTCTTTGAGAAAATTTTTTGATAAAGCAAAAAAATCAGATTGGTTTGAAAACACCATATTTATATTTACCGCTGACCACACAAATCAATCATTCTATCCTAATTATAAAAAAATTATAAACAGATTTGCAACACCCATTATGATTTATAAGCCTAATAGTAATTTAAAAGGTATAGATTATAGATTAGCAAGTCACATGGATATTTATCCATCTTTTGCAGAATTAATTGGATATGATAAACCTTTTAGAAGCTGGGGAAAGAGTTTGTTTTCAGAATATTCTGGTGATGAATATGTGATAAATTATTTTGGTGGTGGTTCCTACTTCATTATGGACGAAAAATATATTTGCGTTCATAATGGAGAAAAAGCAATTGGATTTTATGACTCCGAAGATTATGATCTATCAAAAAACTTAATTGAAAATAAAAACGAGGAAATGATGAATTTAGAAAAAAAATGTGGTATGTTTTTGCAAGACTACTTCAATAGAATTATAACAGGTAACATGTGATGAATAACATTAAAATTTTTTTTATTATTCATGTTTCAAGATCAAAAAAAATAAAAAAAATAATACAATCATTTTTTAAAAATAAAAATGAAAAGATTTTTTTATTAACATCGAAATACAAAGGTCATACATCAGTATTAACTAAAAATGCTATAAAACAAAATGCAAATATAATTGTTGCATGTGGAGGTGATGGAACAATAAATGAAATAATTAACCAAATTGTAAATACAAAAATCAAACTTGGAATTTTACCTTTAGGTTCTGGTAACGGTATAGCTAAACATTTTAAAATACCAAATAATATTTATCAAGCACTCAATCTAATAGTTTCAAATAATTCAAAATTTTCAGATTTAGGAAAAATAGACAAATTTTATTTTCTAGGTAATTTAGGATTTGGTTTTGAAAATGAATTTATAAATCAATACCAAAAATTAAGAGGTAGAGGATTTATATATTATTTATTTGGATTTATAATGGCTTCCTTTAAATTTAATTACAATACTTTTGAGATTAAAAAAAACAACAAAACTAAAAAAATCAAACCATTTGCATTTACAATTTCAAATTTAAATCAACAAGGCTATAACGTATCAATTACTCCTAAAGCAAGTAATAATGACGGATTATTAGATGTTGCAATTTTAGAGAAAAAAAATATATTTAAAATTATTAAATTTTTATTTTTTATACTTTTTAAAATAAAAAATCAAACTCTAGAGGAGTTCAAAATAAAAAAAATTGAGGTTATGAATGTGGGCAGAGACCATTTAGATTTTCAAATTGATGGTGAAAATCACAAAATAAATAAAAATAAGGTTTCAATTGAAGTAAAGAAAAGTGCTATTTCAGTGATTGCTTAAAAGTATTAATAATTTGAAATAATAAGTACTAATATTTAAAATAAAAAAA
>PACV01000060.1 GCA_002702875.1 Flavobacteriaceae bacterium | reverse complement strand
CCTAATTTTACTCCTGTTGGTGGAATTGCTATTTTTGCAGCAACTAAATTTTATGATAAAAAATTTGCCATAATAATTCCACTAATTACACTTTTTCTATCTGATATATTTTTAGGTTTCAGTTTAATTAATTTATTTGTATACCTATCTTTTATATTGATATCAATATTAGTAATTATCTCAAAAATTCAATTAATAAAAAAAATTTTTATTGCTTCAATAATATTTTTTTTGGTAACTAATTTTGGTGTTTGGTTGCTAGGATATCCAAAAACAATCGAAGGATTTGTAAATTGTTTTCTATTAGCAATACCTTTTTACTTTTATACCTTATTGGGTGATCTATTTTACACTTATTTTTTAATTTATTCACATAAATTCATCTTAAATAATTTTGTTTTAGAATCTAAATAGAGATTATTTTTTTTAATTTAGAGTGTTATTTGGTTTCAATATTATTGAATTAAATGGGAATTTGGTTTAAATCCAAAACTGTTCCCGCAACTGTAATCTTAGTTCATTTATGAAACTCTATAAAACTCAATACCACTGTCGCTTATGATGGGAAGGTATTATAGAGAGAAAGTCAGGATACCAGCCATTTAATAAGTTTAAAATTCTCGGGATAAGAATTTTATTACTAAACTATTATATCCCATGTTATTTACCTTATGTTGAAGAATTTTTTTGTTATTCTTTTTTTTCTAATATTTTATGAGCTAAGTTCTCAACAAAACACGAATTATTATTTAGATGAGGTTGTTCTTACTGATTCAAGATTTCCTATTAAAAGAACACAGTCAGGAAAAACAGTTATTAAGATTGGACCAAAAGAAATAAATTCATTTTTAGGAAGGGATTTGTCAGAATTATTATCATCATATGTTGGAATAAATATTATAGGCTCCAATTCTTATTCTGGTCAAAACCTTACATATTCATTTAGAGGAGGTAGAAGCAAACAAGTTTTAGTCTTAGTAGATGGAATAAGGGTATCTGATCCGTCTAGGATTGATGATGATTTCAACTTGAATTTTTTAAATATAGCTAACATTGAGTCAATCGAGATAATAAAGGGCGCAACCAGTACTCTATACGGATCATCTGCTGCAACAGGAGTTATTAATATAATTACAAAAAAAAATTATAAAAATTTAACTTTAAATTTTAATTCTATTTTAGGCACTGAAAATTCTGTTAATTTAAAACCAAAAAAATTAACTTATTTTAAAAACAGTCTTTCAATTGGATCAAAACTTAAAGGCTTAAACTTTAATTTTAATTTTTCGAAAAAAAATACGGAGGGAATGTCTGCAGTAATTGATGGAAGTGAGATTGACCCTTTTTTTTCAACGAATTATTCTTTCAATATTCAAAATACTATTGAAAATAAATATAATTGGAAATTAATTACTAGTATTGATAAAATCGAAGCAGATTATGATAATAGTTTTCCTATTGAAGACGCAAATTTTAAGTTAAAATCAGATCAAAAAAGAATTTCGTTAATAAACAGTTTCTCATTTGAAAAAGGATCTATAAATTTAAATCTTGGATTCCAAGAGGTATTTAGGGATTTTCAAAGTAGTTTTCCTTTTAAAACATTGTCTTCAAATTTGTATTCAGATTTTTTCATTAAATACTTATTTAATGAAAAACTATACAGTATTATTGGATTCAATAAAAAAATATCAAAAGCTAATTATCAGAATTCTGAGTTAATTGAACATAATGATTATTATTTAAATTTTGTTTATTTGTCTAATAAAAACATAAATCTGAATATTGGAGGAAGATTAAATAACAACGAGAAATATGGAGCTCAATTTACCTACAATTTAAACCCTTCCTTTGGTTTTAAATTAAATAATTATTTCTTAAAATTCTTTGCTTCTAACAGCACTTCATTTATATCACCAAGTTTATATCAGATTTATGATGTTTATTCAGGCAATTTAAATTTAGAACCTGAGGAAAGCACAACAACTGAATTTGGATTGGAGTTATTTTTATCATCAGGAGGTAGAACTTCAATTCAAATTTTTAAAAGAAAACAAAATCCTTCGATAATATACGATTTTGAAACTTTTAAATATGAAAATTCACCTGCTAACATTAAATTCTCTGGAATTGAAATTGATTATGAAGATCAAGTTTTTTCAAACCTTAATATATTGTCAAGTTTTTCACATATTTATTCTAAGAATGGTGACTTAAGGTACATACCAAGAAATACTTTTAAAATGAGTTCAAATCTTAAAATAAATAATAAATCTAATCTGATTTTAGCCATGAAAAATAATAGTTCCTCTCTAAGGTTAGATCAAAATTCGTATAATAGTGGATATTTCATTTTAGATTTGAAATATAACTATTTGTTTGATGACAAAAAAGTCAATTTATTTTTATGGATAACCAATTTATTTAATAAAGAGTATTTTGAAATAGAAAATTATAACACTAAAGGAAGAAATTTTAAAGTTGGATTAAATATTAATATTTAATTAAAAGTCCTCAAGATACATTTTTGTTTTTCGATCATCTAAAGGATTAAAAAAGGGTCTATCAAAATTATTGTTAAGTTTTGGAAGTTTTTTTGAGGTTCCTGAAATTCTACTTAAAGTTTCTGCTAAAAGAGGTTCATTTATATCACCAATAATTCCAAGATTATATTTATCTTCCAAAATTTCATAATTGGGTTCAAGTCCATTATCATAATCCGAAAAACCATCTCCATTTGCAATTTTTAAAACAACGGGCTGCATTGCATAATTATGTCTCGGATTAATAGTTCCATTATTGTCTATATAATCGTATAAAGTTATTGAACCAACATTTTTTCCACTAGTTTTATCACCTATTTGAATAACATCAATATAAGGCTTTAAACCATTTATAAGTAATTCACTAGCCGAAGCAGTTCTATTTGAGGTTATAACGTAGATTTTATTGAGATTTAAATTCGGTAAATTTTTTCCAGTTGAAGTAACATTTGAAAATAAATTAACTAATCTATCAGGAGCCTCTCTTTGATAAAAATCATTCATTTTTGAATTCCAAATTTCTTTTGCAAAAATTTCCCCATTTAACTGACCTGCAATCATGCTAGCTGTATATGTTGCATTGTTTACTGATCCTCCAGGATTGTATCTTAAATCAAGTATTAAATCAGATATATTCTCAAATTTAAAATTATCAAATACACTTATTAAATTCTCTTCAAAAGAACTCAAAAATTGGTTATACATTAGATAACCAACTTTTTTTTCACCAACATTAATAATTTTACTTAATTGAATTGGATTTTCTTGAAAGTTTTCAACTTTTGTTAGCTTAATTATTTTTTCTGTAGAACTAATAACTCCATCAGTGTATTCCGCCATGTTCAAATTATAAGTTAAATTATTTCCGTATAAAAGCTGAACATAGTTACCAGGAGTAAGGGTGATATTATTAACTCCAGTAAAAATATCTCCTCTTTTAATATCAGTTTCAGAAGCATTTGAGTTGGGTAAAACATATCTAACAATTCCAATCAAATCAGTATTTGATGAATCTTTATAGTAAACATCGAAAATCAGACCATTGGATGCAGAAATACCAGCAAGCTCGTTTTCAAGCTGAGATGATTCTTTTCTAATCCAACTAAATCTGTCATCTTTGTATTTTAAACTCTCAAAAAAATTTTCTGAGTCAGAATAAGTTTTTAAAAGATCAAGATAGGTATTTGAGTTATTTAAATATTCATCACTTAAATCAGAAACCTCATTTTGCCAATAATAGTATTGATTTAAGTTTTCCCAAATAAAATCATTTATTTCAAGATATAAAACTGTCTCAGTAGGATCTATTTCTGGTTCAGGATTAATAATAGTGTTATCAGGAACAAAATTAATTATATTATCATCTGAATCGTTACCACATGAGTGTAAAGTAACTATTAATATACATGTAAAGTATTTTAAAAAGAATTTTTTCATAGCTAATTACAAATTTATAAAAAACAATTTAAAATTTCATTAAGAAATCCCTGTATAGTTAGATGGAGTTATTTTCTTTAATTCAGATTTTATTTTTGTATCAATATTTAAACTATCAATAAAGTGATGCAATATTTTTTTATCAATTTTTTTATTTTCTTGAGTAAGATTTTTTAGACTTTCATAAGGTTTTTTGAAGCCTTCTCTTCTTAAAATTGTTTGAATTGCTTCAGTTATAACCACCCAATTTTCGTTAAGATCAAATACAATTTTATCTTGATTTATATTAAGTTTTTTTATTCCTTTTATTGTTGACTGGTAAGAAATAATTGAGTGAGAAAAGGGAACTCCAATATTTCTTAAAACAGTACTGTCACTTAAATCTCTCTGTAATCGGGAAATAGGTAACTTATTTGAAAAAAAATTAAACAATGCATTTGCAATTCCAAGATTACCCTCAGAATTTTCAAAATCAATTGGATTTACTTTGTGAGGCATTGCTGAAGAACCTATTTCATCAGTTTTAATAGACTGATTAAAATAATCAATAGATATATAATGCCAAAAGTCTCTATTTAAATCAATAATAATATTATTAATTCTTTTAGTACAGTCAAAAATTGAAGCTAAATAATCATAGTGTTCAATTTGAGTTGTAGGATAAGAATAACTTAAACCCAATGTTTTTTCTACAAATTCATTGGCAAAAGTCTTCCAATCAATGTCTGGATATGAAACAAGGTGGGCATTAAAATTACCTGTAGCTCCAGCAAATTTTGAAGCAAATGGTATTTTTTTAAAATCTTCATACTGATGTTGGATTCTTGTTATAAAAACAAAAATTTCTTTACCTAATTTTGTTGGAGACGCAGGCTGACCATGAGTCCTTGAAATAATTGAAATATTCTTAGTTTTATCAGCAAGTTCTTTTAAAGTTTCAAGTAAGGAGTTGATATTTTTTGTTAATATAGTTTTTGAAAATTCTTTTAATGATAAGGGAATGGCTGTGTTGTTGATGTCTTGTGATGTCAAACCAAAATGAACAAACTCTTTGTATTCTTGCAAACCCATTCTGTCAAATTCTTTTTTTAAAAAATATTCTACTGCTTTAACATCGTGATTGGTTATTTTTTCAATCTCTTTTATTTTTAGTGCATCATCAGATGAAAAATGTTGGTAAATTGATCTTAATTCTTCAAAAAGAGACTTGTTAAAGTTTTTTAACTCTTCAAGTGGTATGTTACATAGTGCAATAAAATACTCAATTTCAACTATTAATCTGTACTTTATAAGAGCTTCCTCAGAAAAAAAATCACTCAACTCCTTTACCTTAGATCTATACCTTCCATCAATGGGTGAAATTGCACTAAGAGTATTTAATTTCATTTGATAGTAATAATGTTACAAATATAAATTAATAAATAAATTTCAAGTTAAATTGAATAAAGAAAAATTATAAATTTAAAACTCTGTATTCATTATAACACTCGCTAATAGCCTCTAAAATTTGTAAGTCATTTGCATTTTTTATAAATGCATTTGAATAATTACAATTGATTAGAATTTCTTCAATTTCAACAAGATTAACATTTAAGAGTTGTCCTATAATGACTCTATCAAATTTAGATGCTAAAAGATTTTTAATTTCTTTATCTTTTTTCATTTTTTCAATTTTTTTCATTTGCCTTGGATTTTTACCAAATAGATTATATAAATAATCAACTGGGTCAAAAATAGCACCAAGTGCCTTTGAAATCGAAGACTTGTTTTTATTTCCAGCCTCATAGCCAGAATATGGTAAACCAGCTATTCTATATCTTCCAGCAGGATTTATTGGAACACTTTTTATGTCAATTTCTAAATAACCAGTTAACTGATAAGGTTTAACAACCACTTCCTCTAGAGCATATGCAAGTTCAGTTAATTGAAATTTAGTTTTTTTGAATTTAATCATATCATTATTTACTAAAATTTTAAGAGGTTTATAACCAATATACGATATGTATAAGGTATCATTTGGACTTACCTCTAATTCAAAAACACCCTCATTATTTGTTATAACCCCAATAACTTTTGATGTGTTAATTACATGAACACCAGACATAACTTTTTTTGAAGACTCATTTTCAACAATACCTATTAATTTAGAACCCTCTTCTTGAGAATAAATTTTACCATAACAAAAAATAATGATAAATAAAAAAATAGTTTTTTTAAAATACGTTAGATAAATAGATTTGGGGTTGACCATATCATTAATTTACTAAATAGAAAAATATTTTTATGCAAATTTACAAGATATTTAAAAAATTGATCAATTTTTTAATTGCTAAAGCTCTATGACTTATCTTATTTTTTATTGATAGTGAAAGTTCTCCAAGAGTTTGATTATAGCCTTTTGGGATGAAAATAGGATCATATCCAAAACCATTATTCCCCCTTATAGAATTGGAAATTGAACCCAAAAGTTCTCCAGAAAAAATTAAGTTTTTTGAATCAAGATTTAATGAGATAATAGTTTTAAAACAAGCTATTCTATTATTGATATTTTTTAATTTTTCTAATACTTTTATCATATTACTCAAATCATTTCTTGGAACTCCAGCATATGTAGATGAATAAACACCCGGTTCACCATTCAGATGGTCTATCAATAGACCACTATCGTCAGAAAAACAAGAAAGAGAATATTTATTGTAAATATAATTTGACTTGATTTTTGCATTATCTTTTAAAGTATTTCCACTTTCCTCAATTTTTTCATTAAAATTCAAATCCTTCAAACTCATCAATTTTATATTTTTTGGAAAAATATATTTAATCTCATTAAACTTATTGTAGTTGTTTGTTGCAAAAACTATTTTTTTCATTTATTNATGATGATAAGATTTATTNTTAATTATGCATAAGCCCCTNTANATCTGCTCAAGTAAAAAAATTCTTGTTAGTTGATAAGANAAAGTCATTCTTGANAATGATATTTTATTTTTATTTTTATTTAAAAATTCNTCNCTAAAACCNTATGGTCCTCCAATAATAAAAAGTATTTTCTTTTTTCCACTTTCAATTAATTTTTTAATGTAGGAGGAAAACTCTATTGAATTAAATTCTTTACCTAAACTATCTAAAATAATTACAAAATCACTTTTATCAATATTTTTTGTTATTAATTTTGATTCAATTTTTTTTCTCTCATTTGTAGAGTTGATTTTTTTTTTTGTTTGTTAAAATTTTGATTTTGCATTTCAAAAAAAAATTAATTTTTTTGATGTAATCTTCCATGATTTTTTTTTGATTAATTTCTCTGGTTTTTCCAATACAAAGAATAACTAACTCCATGGTATATAATTTAAATTTTTTTTATGCTAGTAAATTTCATGTTAATATAGATTATTAAATTTGTTAAATGGACGTAAAAAGAAAAATTAAATCTCTTAAGTTATACAAATCGCTAATAAACTTACTAAAATTAACAAAACTTCCAGGATTAAATGGTTTATCATTATTCGATTTTTTAAAAATGTATGCTCTTGGTATAGTAAATGGAACTATGACTACTCGTGCAGGAAGTATTTCATTCAGTTTTTTTATGGCATTATTTCCTTTTTTGCTTTTTATTTTAAATTTAATACCATTTATTCCAATCGAAAATCTGGATATTATTGTATTTAACTTTGTTGAAATAATTTTACCAAAAGAAACACATGTTTTTTTTAATGAAATTTTTGTTGATATTCAAAGTAAGCCAAGGGTTGGTCTTTTATCATCAGTTTTTATTTTATCAATTTTTTTAACAGCAAATGGTGTTAGTTCTATTTTTTTGAGCTTTGAAGAGTCATATCATGTAAAATCAACAAGAAGTTTTTTTAATCAGTACATTTTTTCAGTTTTTTTCAGTGTTTTAATAGCTTTTTTTCTGTTGCTTGGTATAATTATTTTTGTTTATTACGAAATTTATATTTTAAATAACCTTCAGGATTTAATCACATCAGATTTACAATTGATAAGGTTAGGTCAAGTTTTATTTTTAATCGTCGTAGTATATTTTTCAATATCTACATTATATTATTATGTTACTATTGAGTCAAAAATTTTAAGTTTTTTTTCTCCTGGATCCTTTTTAACTACATTTTTAATTTTAGTAAGCACCTATTTTTTTGGTGTTTACGTTGAAAAATTTTCAACTTATAATAAATTGTATGGTTCAATTGGAGCATTATTAATTTTTATGCTTTACACTTGGATAAATTCTTTTTTGTTACTTTTAGGTTTCGAGTTAAACACATCTATAGCTAGACTAAAAAGAAGTGCCAAAACCTATAAATAAATATGTATTATATTGAAGTTATAGTTCCTCTTCCTATATCTAAAACTTTAACTTATCAAGTATCTTATGACGAGTACAAAATGCTATTAAGAGGTTTTAGGGTAGCTGTAACAGTTGGTAAAAGTAAAATCTATAGTGGAATAGTATTTGAAAAACATCAAAATGTACCAGATCTTTTTCATCCTAAACCAATTCATTCAATTCTAGATGATAAACCAATTGTCACAAAGAGTCAATTAGAGCTTTGGGATTGGGTATCAAAATATTATTTAACTTCTATAGGTATAGTTATGAAAGCTGCTATGCCAAGTGCATATCTCTTATCAAGTGAATCAATTTTAACTTGTAATATTTATGAAATAGAAAAATCAAATGAAATATCTGATAATGAGTTTTTAATATATGAGGCCATTAAAACTAATGATTTAAGCGTTAAAGAATTAAATAATTTATTTAAATCAAACAAAACTATAAGATATATTAAACAATTGATAAATCTCGGTTATATTTCAATTAAACAAAAGTTTATTGAGAAGTTTAAAGAGAAAAAAAAACCCTATTTAAGAATTAATAGTAAATATTTAGTTAAATCAAAACTTAAAAATTTAATAAATACTTTAGAAAAAAAAGCACCTAAACAAAAACAAATTATATTATCATATTTGGCCTTAAAAGATGACTCTAATTGGATTAGCCAAAAAAAAATTAAAATTCAAACTTCTTCCCCAAATTCTAGTTTCAAAAGTTTATTACGTAAAAAAATTTTTGATAAAAAAAATATTTCAGAGAGTAGATTAAACTTTGATTTTGAGGAAAATCTTTCAGAATATTCATTAACTAAAGAACAATTAATTGCGTACGATGAAATAAAAGAAAAGTTTCGTCAAAATAATGTTGTTCTTTTTAGAGGGGTAACTTCATCAGGTAAAACTGAAGTATATTTTAAACTAATTGATGAAATTATTAAAAAAAATAAACAAGTTTTGTATTTAGTCCCTGAAATTTCAATAACTGCTCAAATGGTTACTAGACTCAGAGTTAGATTTGGATCAAAAGTATTGGTTTATCACTCTAGATTCAATAATAATGAAAGGGCTGAAATGTGGTCAAAGATTATTAAAAATGACATCAATGCAAAAATAATTTTGGGTGCAAGATCATCTATATTTTTACCATTTAAAAATCTTGGTTTAATTGTTGTTGATGAGGAACATGAGTCATCTTTTAAACAATTTGATCCCTCACCAAGATATCATGCTAGAGATTTAGCGATTTATTTAGGAAAAATATTAAAAATTAAAACTTTGTTAGGGTCTGCTACACCTTCAGCTGAATCATATAATAACATGATTAATGGTAAATATGGATATGTTGAATTGTTAGTTAGATATAGAGGTTTAAAAATGCCAAAAATATCTATAATTGATTTAAAGGAAGAAATAAGGAGAAAAAAAAATGATGAATTCTTTTCTGATAATTTAATTATGAAAATTAATGAAACAATCAGAATAGGAAAAAAAATAATAATATTTAAAAATAGGAGAGGGTATGCACCATCAATTGAGTGTAATTCTTGTGGATATATACCAAAATGTGAAAATTGTGATGTAACACTCACTTATCACCAATATTCTAATAAATTAGTATGTCATTATTGTGGCTTCTCTAATTTTTATGATAAAAGATGTTTAAAGTGTTCAGATGTTGATTTAACAATTAAAGGTTTTGGTACTCAAAAAATTGAAGAAAAAATTCAAGAAATAATTCCTAATGCTTTGGTAGAAAGGATGGATTATGATTCAACTAGAAAAAAAAATTCCTTTGATCAAATAATTAAAAATTTTGAGAGTGGAGAATCAAATATTTTAATTGGAACCCAAATGGTTAGTAAGGGTTTAGATTTTAAAAATGTTGGTTTAGTTGTAATAATTAGTGCTGATAATTTAATTAATTTTCCTGATTTTAGATCCCATGAAAGATGTTTCCAAATTTTGTCTCAAGTTGCAGGAAGAGCCGGAAGATCTGACGAAAGAGGTGAGGTTATACTTCAAACATATAATTCTAAACACATACTGATTAAGCAAATAGCAAATAATGATTTTCAAGAAATGATCGCAAATCAGTTAAAGGAAAGAAAGTTATTTAAATATCCTCCTTTTGTTAGGTTAATAAAAGTAATTTTAAAATCAAAAAATTATGAAAATCTTCAAATTTCTTCAAAATGGCTTGGAAATGTTTTAAAAAATTTTTTTGGTAATAATCTTTTGGGCCCTGTATCTCCTTATATTTCCAAAATAAGAAACGACCATTTGATAAATATTATAATTAAATATGATGAAAAAACTAGTAGAAGTAAAACAAAAAAAATTCTTACAAAGGTTGTCAAAAGTTTTCAATCTATTTCAACTTTTAGAAGTGTAAAAATTATAATAGATGTTGATCCTCAGTGAAAAAACGAAAATAAATAATCAATATTTTGAATAATTGATGTATTAATGTATTTTTGCAGACCAATTATTATATATGAAACATTACGAAAGCGTCTTTATATTAAATCCTGTCTTATCTGAAAAGCAAGTTGGTGAAACTGTTAAAAAATATGAGGACTTTCTCAAATCTAAAGGTAGTGAAATTATTAGTAAAGAAGATTGGGGGTTAAAAAAACTTGCCTATCCAATTCAAAATAAGAAAAGTGGTTTTTATCATCTTATAGAGTTTAAGTCGAATGGAGAGAATATTAATCAGTTTGAACTCGAATTTAAAAGAGATGAAAGGATTATGAGATATTTGACTGTTAGTTTAGATAAACACGGAATTTCGTGGGCTGAAAAAAGGAGAAACAAAAATAAAAAAAGTAAAAAATAGTTATGGCTAAAATTGATGAGGAAAATTTAGGTAAGAAAGAAGGTGAAATAAGATATTTAACACCACTTAATATTGATACTAACACCAAAAAAAAATATTGTAGATTTAAAAGATCTGGTATCAAATATATTGATTACAAAGACCCTGAATTTTTAATTAAGTTTGTAAATGAACAAGGTAAAATTCTTCCCAGAAGATTAACAGGTACATCTTTAAAATATCAAAGAAAAGTTTCTACAGCTATAAAAAGAGCTAGGCATTTAGCTATCATGCCTTATGTAGGTGATTTATTAAAATAGTATAAAATGGAAGTTATTTTAAAAGAAGATGTTAATAATTTAGGATTTAAAGATGATATTATTATTGTTAAAAACGGATATGGTCGCAACTATTTGATTCCAAAAGGATTTGCTGTTATAGCTACCAACGCTGAAAAAAAGAAACTCTCTGAAAATCTAAAGCAAAGAGTTCAAAAAGAAAAGGAAATTCTTAAAGAAGCTAACAAGATTGCAAAAAAAATAAGTAAAATTGAAGTAATTATAGCCTCTAAGGTTGGCACAGGTAATAAATTATTCGGTTCAGTTAACTCACAAAATATTGTTGATTTTTTTAATGAAAAAAAAATTGAACTAAACAAAAATCAAATCAGCCTTCCAGGAAAAAATATTAAATCTTTGGGTAAATACGAAGCTAAGATTAGACTTCATAGAGATCTTATTATATCTCAGAATTTTGAAGTTGTCCCACAAAAACAGGGTTAAATTTTTTTATCCTGTTGCCAATGAAGTATTCAAGATTATCAAAGGAGCAGTTTAATCTCTTAAATAAGGAATTCTCCAATTACTTAGCAACATTATCAATTGATAAATTAAAATGGAATTTGCTAAAAAAAAACAAAGTTAATGTTGATAAAATTTTAGATGATTTCAGTGATTTAGTATGGGATAAAGTAATTTCAGAGAAAGTTTATTTAATTCACTTTAGCAAAAAACAAGTTTTTTTTTTCTTATGTGATTTAAAGTTCATAGAACTTATTTCTATATCAATAAATAGTGAAATTAATTTGAAAAATAAAAATATTTGGAAATGGATAACAAAAAACATTTTTTCTGAAAATGTAGATATATTTCATTCCAAAAAAAAATATCTTGAAGACAGAAAAATTGAAATATTTGAATTAATTAAAATGGGTTCTATTATAGATTCTGGAGAAACCTACACTAAAATTAAGAATTTAATTTAATTTAATATATGAATCATATATTTGTAAATGAAAATAAATTTAAATGAAACCAACTATTCCAAAAGGAACTAGGGATTTTGACAGTTTTGAGGTAAGCAATAGAGATTACTTAAAAAGTTTATTTAAAAAAATATTTGAAAGGTTTTGTTTTTTTCCAATTGAAACACCATCATTCGAAAAAAATGAAATAATTTATAGTAACTATGGAAATGAGGGAAACAAGCTGATTTTTAAAATTTTAAATTCTGGAGATAAAATAAAAAGTGCCGATATAGATGCTTTTAATAGAGAAAAATATTCTTCATTTACTAATTCAATTTCTAATAAATCACTAAGATATGATTTAACAGTACCTTTTGCTAGATATGTAGCCCAAAATCAAAATAAAATTACCTTTCCATTTAAAAGATATCAAATTCAAAAAGTTTGGAGAGCTGACAGACCTCAAAAAGGAAGATTTCAAGAATTTTTTCAATGTGATGCTGATTCTATCGGTAGTATTTCACTTTGGCAAGAGATAGAATTAATTCAATTATGTGATCAAGTATTTACTAAACTTGAATTTAAAAATATTATTCTTAAAATAAATCATAGAAAAGTACTTAAACAGATTTATAATAAAATAAATCCTGAAATTAGTTTTAAAGATTTTACAATCATACTTGATAAAATTGATAAGGTTGGAATTGATAATATTCTTGATGAATTTAAAAAATATGGTTTTTCAAATAGCCAAAAAAGTATTGTAAAAAAAGTAATTAATTTTACTGGATCTAATATTAAAAAGTTAGATAATTTAAAAAATTATATAGGAAATATAGATAAAAAGTGTAAGGGGTTTGATGATTTAAAATTTATTTTTAAAAAAATCCAAATCTTGAAATTGAAATCAATAAAATTAGTACTTGATTTTTCTTTGGCAAGGGGTTTGGATTATTACACTGATTCAATATTTGAAATTATATCAAGTGATAATCCTGATTTTGGTTCTATAGGTGCTGGTGGAAGATATAGTGATTTAACTTCAGTTTTCGGTCTAAAAAATATCAGCGGAGTTGGTATTTCATTTGGATTTGAGAGAATATACGAGATTATTAAAAAGAATAATAAATTCACTAAAGAAATTAAAAAAAATCCTATTGTTTTAATTTTAAATTACGGAGATGAATTTTCCATAATTTCAAATAATATCGTAACTAAGCTTAGAGAAAACGAAATTAATTCTGAGTACTTTCCTGACAAAATAAAGATTAAAAAACAATTAACTTATGCAAATAAAAAAAATATAAGATTCATTCTTTTTTATGGTAAAGAGGAAATGGAGTCAAACACATTGATTTTGAGAGATATGAAAAGAAATATTCAAAAAAAAATAAAATTTATTAAACCAGATAACGTATTTATTGATAATTTAAAAAAATACATATAAATTATCTTAAGTTTATCAGCAGTGTTCCTGAATCAACAGTTTGTCCTTTAGTAACGTAAATTTTATTTACATGACCAGTTATATTTGATTGGATAATATTTTCCATCTTCATTGATGATAAAACTATTAGTGGATCTCCTTTTTTAACTTTTTCATTTTCTTTTACAACAATTTTTTCAATTTTTGACGGCATTGGAGCTAAAAAAGATCCTTTATTTTCGTAATGATTTTTAAAATAAAGTCTTTCATTTAAACTAAAAATTACATTCCCACTAGAAATATTATAAATATAAAATTTGTTAGCTCTTGTAAATATTTTAAATTTTTCTATTGTACCACTGAAATCGATAAATAGAGTGTTATCAGAAAATTTAAAGACCTTGGCGGAATATTTATTATCATTAATAATAAACTCATAAGAATTCTTCCCAAATTTATATTTAATTAATATTTTTTTATTATCAATTTCAATTTCTTCTTTTTGATGAGAATAAAAATTATTTCTCCATCCAGATGGGATATTTTTAAAGTATTTCTTTTTTTTATTNAGANTAATTGAATTATATAAAATTCCAGATATTATAGATTTTTCTTTTGCAATNTTAGTCTTCTTGTCTTTNCTAAATAATNGTTTNTTATTNAGGAAATCTANATTGTAATNACCCAAAGAAAATTTATNATTAATNAATATTTTTTTTAATAAGTCTTGATTTGTTTTTACACCAAGGCACTTTAGTTCATTNAAAACGTAACTCATTTTTTTAATTGCGCTGTCTCTTTTTTTTCCCCAAACTATTAGTTTTGCAATCATCGGATCGTAATTGATTGAAATTTTAGAATTCGACATAATTGATGTTTCAATCCTAAAATTTTCAGTTTTGGGTGACTTGAAAAATTCAATCATACCACTATCTGGATAGTAATTGTTATTTACATCCTCAGCATAAAGTCTAACCTCAATAGCGTGTCCATTTGATTTAATATTATTTTGTTGGTAATGAATTTTAGAACCATCACTAATTTCAATTTGTAATTTAACTAGGTCTATGTCAGTTGTCATCTCAGTCACTGTGTGTTCAACCTGAAGTCTTGTGTTAAACTCCATGAAATAAAAATTATTGTTTTTTTGATCGAATAAAAACTCGATTGTACCAACATTGTCATATTTTAGTTTTTTTGCTATTTTCAAGGCGTAATCTGCAAGTTTATTTCGATTTGCCTTTTCAATAGATGGAGACGGACACTCTTCAAGAATTTTTTGATATCTTCTTTGAATTGAGCATTCTCTCTCAAATAAGTGTAAATAATTACCATATTTATCTCCAATAACTTGAAATTCAATATGTCTGGATCCTTCAATAAATTTTTCAATAATTAATTCCTCAGAACCAAATGAATTTTGGGATTCTCTTTTTGAACTATCAATTGCATCTGATATTTCATTTTCATTGGTTACAATTTTGATTCCTTTTCCACCACCACCATTTGAAGATTTTAAAATTATTGGAAAACCAATTAATTTAGCTTCTTTGATTAATCTTTTTTTATTTTGATCTTTACCGTTATATCCAGGAATAGTTGGTATATTAATTGATTTTACAATTTCTTTTGAAATTGATTTTGAAGCCATTTGATTTATAATTTGATGACTTGGCCCTATAAATATCAAATTGTTTTCAGTGCATGCCTTTGCAAACTTGTAATTTTCTGATAAAAATCCATATCCGGGATGAATTGCATCACAGTTGTTTTCAACAGCTTTATTTATTATTAAGTTAATATTTAAATATGTTTCATCAAGACTCTTTCCATATAATTTTAACGAAAAATCAGCATCTTCAATGTAACTGTAGTTAGAGTCATCATCGGTGAAAATAATAACAGTTTGAATTCCCATTAGTTTACAAGTCCTTATAATTCTTGAAACTATTTCTCCTCTATTTGCAATTAAAATTTTATTTATTCTTTCCATTTAAGAAAATTTAATGTCTCCAAACGCCATATTTTTTTGACCCTTTGATTTTGGAATTATATACTACTGTTAAAACGAATGCAAGATAATTTCTAGTTTCACTAGGATCCATTATACCATCATCCCAAATCTTGTCACTAGAAAATGTAGCTGATGAACTTTCCTCAATACTTTCAATCAAATTTATTCTCTCTATTTTTTGTTTTTTTGAATCGTATTTTTTATCCAATGATTTCGCTGAGTTTTTTTTAATAATTTCCATGACTCCAGCAATTTGATCAGAACCCATAACTGCCAATTTAGATTGAGGATAACTAAATAGAAATCTAGGATTAAATGATCTTCCATTCATTCCATAATTACCAGCTCCATAGGAATTTCCTGTCATAATTGTTATAGAGGGCACATCACTATTTGCCACTGCATTAATTAATTTCGCTCCATTTTTGATTATGCCACCTTGTTCATATTCTTTACCAACCATAAATCCAGTTGTGTTTTGAAGAAAAATTATCGGAATATTATTATGATTACATAATTGAATGAATTGAGCCCCTTTGTTAGCAGATTCAGAAAAAATTATACCATTGTTTGCAATAATTCCAACAGGAAAATTATGGATTTTAGCCCACCCCGTAACTAGTGTACTCCCGTATAGTTTTTTAAATTCATGAAAATTTGAACCATCAATTATTCTTGCAATTAACTCTTTGATGTCCCATGGGGTCTTGGTATCTGTCGGTATAATTCCATATAGATCTTCAATTGAATATTTTGGTTCCTCTATTTTACTAGGTTGATTATTATAAAAGTTATTTGTTTTGATATATGAAATTATTTCTCTTGCAGTTTTTAGTCCCTCTACTTCAGATTCAACTAAATAATCGGAGACACCTGAAATTTTTGAGTGCATTTCAGCACCTCCAAGTTCTTCACTTGAAGAAATTTCATTTGTTGCCATCTTAACTAATGGAGGACCTGCTAAAAAAACATTTGCTGTTTTTCTTTGAAAAATACTAAAGTCAGACATTCCTGGCACATAAGCACCTCCAGCAGTAGCATTTCCAAATACAACTGAAATTGTTGATAACCCAAGTTTTGATCGTTTTGTTATGTCTCTAAAACTCTCTCCAGCAAGATTAAAAAGTGATGACTGGTCAGTAAGATTTATACCACCGCTTTCTACTAAATTTATTGTAGGAAGTTTATTCTCTAAAATAATTTGATTAATTCTTTGGGTTTTCTTTAAGGTAGGATAATCAACTGCACCTCCTTTTTTTGTTCCAATATTAGAATTTATGACACAAATTTTATTTTCAACTAAACCTATACCACAAACGTTTGTACCTCCAGTTCCAAAGCCTTTAGTGTAATTTAATCCTGAAAATGGCATTAATTCTAAAAATGGGCTATCACGATCTAAAATTAATTCAATTCTCTCTCTGGCTAAAAACTTGCCTCTTTCTCTTGCCCTTAGAATTTGTTTATCATTTCCTTCAAATCTACTATCTTCAAAAGTCTTATTTAACTTGGAAATAATTTTTTTCCATTTAGCAAGATTCTTAGCCGAATGTTCAGATGATAAGTTATAATTTGATTGAAGGACTGGCATTTTTTAATGCAAATATATAAAATAAGAGTAAATCTTTATTAGGACAAATCTATGAATGATTTTACCCTAAAAAAATTATATTATTCTTCCAGGATTTAAAATTAATTTTGGATCAAACAATTTTTTTATTTTTCTCATTAAATCAATTTCATCATCAGACCTTGTCATATTAAGATATTTTTTTTTGTCAAGACCAATGCCATGTTCTGCTGAAATCGATCCATTTAATTTTTTTAAAGGACTATATACAATCTTATTTATTTCATCAATTATCTTAATAGAATTTTTATTTTTTCCAACTATAAAATGTATATTTCCATCGGCCACATGACCAAAAGGATAAATTTTATCAACATATTCAAGAGTATTTAATTTAGCAACTATTTCATCAACTAAGGATCCAATTTTTGGTATAGGAATACTTATATCGAAGTGTTGAGCAAACTTAGAGTCATAATCTAAAATACCAACATCTTCTCTAATTTGCCACAAATTATTTAATTCCCTTTCATTTTCAGCTATCGATCCGTCTAAAATTAAATTTAAATTAATTGCATTTTCTATAGACTTTTGTAATAAAATTTTGTCATTTTCAGTCTCGTTGCCTAATACCTCAATAAACACATAGTATTTAAATTCATCACTTAAGGGTGGATTTACTGTTTCTAAATTATTTATCATTGTTTTGTATGTAGAATTCCAAATTAATTCAAAACCACTTAAAATTTTACCAATATCCTTTTCAAGTAATTTCAGTAAACTAACGACATTCTCATAATTATTTAATCCCACTATGGCAGAATACCTGGTAGAGGGAGAGACAACTAGCTTTAGAATAATTTTTGTTATAATGCCAAGAGTTCCCTCTGAACCAATAAAAAATTGTTTAAGATCATAACCAGAGTTATCTTTAATAACTTTCTTTAGCGAAGAAATTATTGTACCATCTGGCATGACAGCTTCTAAACCGAGGACCATTTGCCTTGTCATTCCATATTTAAAAACTCTCAATCCACCAGCATTTGTTGAGACAACTCCTCCAATTTGTGCAGAACCTTTAGCTCCAAAATTTAGTGGTAATAAGAGTTTCCTTTCACTAACTTTATTTATTATGTCTTCTAAAATAACACCTGATTGAACAGTGATTGTTTTACTTTTTTCATCAAACTCCTCAATCTCATTCATTTTTTCTAAAGAAATCACAATTGCATCATTACTAGTTTTGGTACCTCCTACAAGATTTGTTAATCCACCATGAATTACAATTTTTTGACATAATTTATTACATATTTTCATTATCTCAGAAACATCTTTTGTTGTTTTGGGAAACACAATAAGAGGAGTTTTAGTAGGCTCGTTCATTCTCCAAATGTGGTCATATTTTTGCATTAAATTCGTTCCAGTTAATACTGAATTTTTTCCTAACTTATCAGTGAGTAATTTAGCTAAGGAATCTACTTTCATATTTAATAATCTTTAAAAAAGTAGCGAGAGGGAGACTTGAACTCCCGACCTCCGGGTTATGAATCCGACGCTCTGACCAACTGAGCTATCTCGCCTTTTTGAATTAGTAGGTAAATATAGAAAACATAATTTAACAACTTTAAATTATTATATTAAAAAAAAAATATAATTTGTATGCTTTCTTTATGTTTTTTAATATATTACAAACAAATTATTAAACACTTATGCCTTCAAAAGTACCTTTTTCTTTAGAATACGATTTTCATGCTTCTCCTCAATTGTTATTTCAGTATCTATCGACTCCTTCTGGTTTGTCTGAATGGTTTGCTGATAACGTAAATTCTAGGGGAGAGGAGTTTACTTTTATATGGGATGACGGTGAGGAGTATGCCAAACTTATTAATAAAAAAAGTAATGAAAAGGTTAGATTTAGATGGATTAATGGTGACCCTGAACAAGACGATTATTATTTTGAGTTTGAAATTCTTGTTGACGAAATAACAAAAGATGTTTCATTAATTATTCATGATTTTTCGGATGAAAACGAATTAGAGGAATCTAAAATGTTGTGGGACACTCTTGTTTCTGATTTAAAGCAAGTTCTTGGCTCAGTTTGATTTTCAAATGTTTTATATAAATGACGATATTTTTTTTAATTTAAAAGATGTAGATTCTAATATATTAAATTCTTTTATAAATTATCCAATAGTCCAACAAAGAATTAGATATCAAAATGAAAAGATAATTAACTTTGATTATCATTATTTTGAGTTAATGTCATTGATGAGAATTCAAAGAATGATGATTCCAGAAAATTTCAACTCTAGTTATTTTTCAGAAAAAATATACAGTTTAATTGAAAAATATTATGATAAATTTAATTCTTATTCAATTGATATAAAAATTGTTTGTTCTGAGGTTATTACAAACAAAAAACTATTTCCAAAGATTAATTCTTTAATCAAGCTTGAGCAAATAACTAATCTTTCCTATAATGATAGTTCATATCAAGTTGACATATATAGAGAGAGATTAATATCTAACAATCATTTTACTTTTATTGGTGAAAGAAATGAAATTATTAATACTTCAAAGGTATATAGCTACGAAAATAATTTTAATGATGTTTTTTTAATTGATAACGAGAAAAAAGTTGTAAGATCATCAAAAGGATCAGTATTTTTCATCTATCGAAATAAAGTTGCAACACCATTAAATTATTTTAGAGATTTAAATAGTTCGATAATTGAAAGATTATTTGAAAAATTAAATAAAAATGTTGATTACGAATTTTCTCAAGAATCAGTATCATTGTTTGACGTTTTGAAAGCTAATGAAATTTTTGTTTTTGATTTAATAGGTGGTATTTATAGTATTAAATCATATAAAAAAAGAAAATTTGAAGTATCTCAAACTCAGAAAATTTCTAGTTTAATAATCAATTCAGTTTTGGATCTCTAGGGGTATTAGACCAAAGAAAAAATTCTCCTCCAATTGAATTTAAAATATTTCTCCACATATGTTTTGGGTTTGAACAAATTATACTTGAACTATATTCTTCTTTAATTATCCAGGAATTTGATTTAATTTCATTGTAAAGTTGTTTTTTTGACCAACCTGAATATCCAAGAAAAAACTTAATTTCATCTTTAGATATCTTTTTTTCGTTTATTAATTTAATGACTTGATTAATATCACCACCCCATGAAAAATATTCATTGATTTTAAGACTTTCACTTACTTTTTTTTTGTTGTAATAAATAAAAAAGACACTATTTGTTTCTACTGGACCTCCAAAAAATAAATCAAAATCAACTTTAATATTAGGAATTAAATTTGAAATTTTTAAGTCTACTTTTTTGTTTAAGATGAATCCAACTGTATCATTTTTATTATGCTCAGATAATAAAATAACACTTCTGTTAAATATATCATCGTTAATTATTGTTGGCTTAGCAATTATTAAATTGCCTCTTTTTATTTTGGTCATATAATTAGAAAAAAAAATCTCCCTAGGGAGATTTTTATAAAAAAAAAATAAGGAATTAATTTACTGAGCTTGAAAGTTCAGCACCTGCCTTAAATTTTACAACATTTTTAGCTTTAATTTGAATTGTCGCCCCTGTTTGAGGATTTCTTCCTTCTCTAGCAGCTCTTTTTGAAACTGACCATGATCCGAAGCCTACCAATGAAACTCTTCCTCCACCTTTAAGAGCACTTCCAACATTACCTAAGAATGATTCTAGTGCTTTTTTTGCAGCTGCTTTTGAGATATCGGCATCTGCTGCCATTCCGTCTATTAAATCTGTTTTATTCATAATATTTATATTTTTAATTTATTAATATCACAAATATATAGTGTTTATTGATAGTCCCAAGTATTTGTATACTAAATTGCAATTATTGTTAATAATTAACTGATATTGTTGATAATATTTGTATTAATATACCAATTTCAACTTTGGGTCAAATGTATATCCGTTTAAAAGGTCTCTAACACTCATTCTTTTTTTATTTGGTAATTGTAACTCTTCAATTGAATAAGTGCCTTTTTTATGGTGGATGAGTATATTTTTTTTCTTAAAAATTATGTTTAAGTTTTTATGCTTGATTCTGTCTAAAAGTTTTAATTTAAAAATTTTAATTTTTAAAGTAACCTCCTTACTTTTAACTTCTGTCCAAGCTCCAGGATATGGTGACATTGCTCTTACAAATGACTCAATTTCATCTATTTTTTTATTCCAATTAATTTTAGTGTTATCAACTGTTAATTTAGGGGCCAAAATTTCATTTCCTGTTGTTTTTTGAGTAACACCTTTATTGTTTATGATGTTCTTTATTGTTTTTTTAACCAAATCACTTCCAATTTCAGAAAGTTTATCATGTAAGGTTTTATAGTTTTCAATTGGATCAATTTTAACTTTTTTTTGTAACAATATTTTGCCAGAATCAATTTTTTCATTTAATAAAAAAGTAGTTACTCCAGTATATCTAAAACCATATGCAATAGCCCAATTTATTGGAGCAGCACCTCTTAATTCTGGAAGCAAAGAAGCGTGTAAATTAAAAGTCCCATAAACTGGTATTTGCCAAATTTTCTTTGGAATTTTTTTAAATGCAACAACTATCCCAATATCAGGTTTAAGACCTTTTATTAATTTTTCAAAATCATCATCAAATAAATGTTCTGGTTGTAAAATTTTTATTTTCTTTTCAAGACAAAAAATTTTAATTGGAGAATAAGTAATTTTTTTACCTCTTCCAGATTTTTTATCAGGATTTGTTATAACAGCAATTACATTAAATTTAAGTTTAATCAGATCTGAAAGAGATCTAACTGCAAAATCAGGTGTTCCAAAAAAAATAATTTTTTTTTTCATTTTGACAAATTAATTAAAAGATTAAATTAGTTTACATTTATCTAATATAAAATTTGTTCTTTTTTCAATATTCATCCATGGAACTTTTATTATTTCAAAATTAAATTTTTTATAGATTAGTTCAATTTCATTATGAATTGATTTAGACTGATCAAAACTTTCGCTTCGATTGATATCATTTTTAAAAAAGTTTTTATTCAGTTCAATTAAAAAAATTAGCGAATAATTAAATCGTTTTAATCTTTTTTCATAATCATTTTTAGCTTTCATATAATTTAGGTATGCTATTGAATCGTGAATACCTCTATCAAAGAAACATAAATTTCTCTTAGTGTTTGAAGTATTATTTTCAGAAATTAAATAATGATCAATTCTCTTATTTATAATTTTTTTGCTAAAAAGCAACGGATTTGTTTTAAACGAATTTAACACACTAGTCCCAAAGAAAAGCTCTCTAGCAACCTCATCAAAGCACAAAAAACCTAATTTCTTTAAATTTTTAATTATTGAGGTTTTACCAGACGAAGGACCACCTGTTAAAACTATTTTTTTTAATTTTGACATTTAAATTGTCTCTTTAAACCAACAATTTATAAATTTATACTAAAATGGTCACATACAATAAAAATGATTTTAATGACAGTTTTTACGAAAAAATCAAAAATTCCCAATCATGGCCAGGCATTTACTTATTTAAGTATATTTTACCAGTAAAATCTAAGAGTTTAACAAGTATTAAGGCTATATTTTCAAACCTTTCACCAAAATTCACTATTAGGAAATCAAGTAACAATAATTATCAAAGTTTAACTGTTAAAGTTGAAATTGATTCTGCAAAGTCTGTTGTAGATATTTACACAAAAACCTCGAGCTTTAAAGATGTTATTTCCTTATAAGTTTTAATTTTATATAATTTATAATATATTGCGGTAAAATTAGTTAGAATTAAATCCCCTCACAAAATGGAAGAATCACTAAGGTATAATACATCAAGAAAGCAACTTATTATCCCAGAGTATGGAAGACACATTCACGAGATGATAAATCAAACCTGTGAAATTAAAGATAAAGAAGAAAGAAATAAGTCCGCTCGTGCAATAATAGGTGTTATGGGTAATTTAAACCCTCATCTTCGCGACGTTTCTGATTTTCAACATAAATTATGGGATCAACTTTTTATAATGTCAAATTTCAAATTAGATGTTGATTGCCCTTTTGAAAAACCTGATAAAAAAATTCTTGAGGAAAGACCTGAAACTTTACACTACCCTCAAAACTATCCCAAGTACAGATTTTATGGAAACAATATAAAAAACATGATTGATGCTGCTAAAAAGTGGGAAGACAATGATCTAAAAGATGCTTTAGTTTATAACATAGCAAATCACATGAAAAAATGTTTTTTAAATTGGAATAAAGACACTGTTGAAGATAAATTAATTCTCGATCATCTTAAGGAGTTATCAAATGACGAACTGAAAGTAAAAAGCGAACTTCTTCCGCTAACTGAAACTGCTTTTTTACTAAAAGTTAAATCAAGAAATGGTAACGGTCCAAGAAATAATAATAAACAAAGAAAAAATAATAGAAATCGAAAAAGATTCTAGTTTTTGCAATGAACACTTTTGAAATTTCAGGTGGAGAAAAACTCGAGGGTGAAATAATACCTCAGGGAGCTAAAAATGAGTGTCTTCAAATTCTTTGTGCAGTTTTACTTACAGATGAACTAATTACTATTAAAAACATTCCTGATATTATTGATGTAAATGTTCTAATAAATCTACTTAAAAATTTAGGAGTAAAGATTGTTAAAAAATCAGATGGATGTTATTCATTTAAGGCTGATAAAATCAATTTAGATTTTTTAATGTCTAATGATTATATTAAAGAATCAAAAAAAATAAGGGGTTCTATTATGATGATAGGCCCTATTCTTTCTAGATTCGGATCTGCTGTTATTCCAAAACCTGGTGGCGATAAGATTGGTAGAAGAAGTTTAGATACCCATTTTGATAGTTTAAGTGAGTTGGGTGGAGTAATAAAGTATGATAATAAAAAAAGCTTTTATTTTATTGAAGCGACAAATCTAAAAGGAAAAAAAATAATTTTAAATGAGCCATCAGTTACTGGAACAGCAAATTTAGTAATGGCATCTGTACTAGCTTCAGGAAAAACAACAATTTATAATGCTGCATGTGAACCTTATATACAAAAATTATGTTTAATGCTTAATTCAATGGGAGCAGATATTAAAGGAATTAAATCTAACTTATTGATAATTCAAGGTGTAAAAAAATTAAAGGGTACTGAACATACAATTTCTCCAGATTTTGTTGAAATTGGCAGCTGGATTGGATTAGCAGCAATGACAAAAAGTAAACTAGTTATAAAAAATGTTGATTTTGAAAGTTTAAATCAGATAATTAATGTTTACAAAAAAATGGGAATAAATACTGAAAAAAGAGGGAATGATCTTTTAATTCCTGCTCATGAAAATGGATATAAGATATCTGATAATATTGATGGATCTATTTTGACTATTTCAGATGGGCCTTGGCCTGGCTTAACTCCTGATATTTTGAGTATTATTTTAGTTGTGGCAACTCAAGCTGAAGGAAGTTTATTGATTCATCAAAAAATGTTTGAAAGTAGACTCTTTTTTGTAGATAAACTTATAGATATGGGAGCTAAAATTATACTTTGTGATCCTCATAGAGCAACAGTTATTGGTCTTAATTTTAAATCAAAATTGAAAGCGTCAACATTGGTTTCACCAGATATCAGAGCTGGGATTTCACTACTTATAGCTGCTTTGTCAGCCAAAGGGAAAAGTTATATCAATAATGTCCAACAAATTGATAGGGGATATCAAAATATAGTAAAGAGGCTTCAAATGATTGGTGCCAAAATTAAAAGAGTTTAAAATTATCTTTTAGATATTTTATTATTTGAAATACTCTTTTGCCATGAACATTTAAATCTAGTGACACTTTTTAATCTTTTATTTTGATGTTTGGTAAATCTTGATCTAACTCTTTTTTTCCATAAAATATAACTTGATCTTTTAAGATAACTTTTTAAAAACTTTTCAAGTTGATTATGATTTAAACCAAATTGATATTCAATTGATTCAAATGGAGTCCTATCTTCCCATGACATAGATATAATTCTATCAATTTCCTTTTCATTAAAATAAAAATTTTTTGTCATAAATTTAATTTACATTATTGAGAGTGTGTTTAGCTAAAATTTNCCTATTAATTTTNTTTACAAGAGCACTTTTTTTAATATNCCAAATTTTAGTTTGAGCAAATTTTCTTGTTTTAACGATATCAACTATNCGCTCTGGATAATTTACACCAATTTTAAATTTGTATATTTCAGATTCTATTTCAGTTANTAACCATGGCTCGTGAATAAGTTTTTTTGGTAAATTTTTTANTTCAGGAACCCAATTTTTGATAAACATTCCATCTTCNTCGTGTTCTACACTATTCTTTACTGGATTATAAATTCTAATAGTATTAATTCCTGTTACACCTGCTTGCATCTGTAATTGAGAGAAATGAATACCTGGTTCAAAATCTAAAAAATGTTTTGCTAAAAATTTACTGCAAGCTTGCCATGGTTGCCATAGGTGGTGTGTGAAAAAAGATACTACTAAAGCTCTCATTCTAAAATTAATATAGCCAGTCTGCTTTAAACATCTTATAGATGCGTCAACTAGGGGGTATCCAGTTTGACCTCTTTCCCATTTTTGAATATAACTTAGATTTATTTTTTTATTTAAAATATTAAAACCTTTATTGATATTATCAAATTCAATTGATGGTTCACTTTCAAATTTTTGAATGAAATGTGATTGCCAAAATAATCTTGACCCAAAACTGTTTAACGGAAATTTATTTTTTTTTAATTTTTTAGTTTCATTCAATATTTGAAAAACAATTTTAGATGTCAAGTTTCCATAAGTTAAATATGGTGAAATCCTGCTGCAACTATATCTAGAATTAAAGGGTTTTGAGATATTTATTTGATAGCTGGTATATCTTTTAGCAAAGAATGTTTTTAAATATTTATAGCCTTCTATTTCTCCACCTGCTTGAACATCGTTTTTAATTTCAGTTTTTAATTCTTTATTCGAAATGGCAAAATTAAATTCTTTTATTTCTTTAATTGTAACAAATTTTAACAGCGATAAATCGTTTTCAAATATTTTATTTTTAACTACTTTATACCAGTTATTTCTCCAATTAGATCTTGTTGAAGCATTTCTTATGATTCCGTGTTGTAGATATTCATTAAACAAAATATTTTCATTAATACACCAATTTTTAACTGACATTAATAAATCTCTTGTTGATTTTAAACCAACTTCATAGTGGCAGTGAATAGCTTCAATTTTAAATGATTTGTTAATTTTAGTAAATCTTGATAATATATCTCCGTTAGTAGTTAAAATTATACTATTAAATTTTTTGAGTCTTTTATTAATACATTTAATTGACTGCTTTATAAAACTGTTGTGCATTTCACTATAATGGGGGTCGTTTATAATCTTATCCTCAAATATGTAAAAGAATAAAATTCTTCTATTTGATTTAGCAGCCTTAAATATTGCTTCATTATCAAAAATTCTTAGATCTTTTTTAAACCAAACTAAATGAATCTTTTCTTTTTTCATAAATTTAATTTGACCACAATTTTTGATATTTTTTTTGAGGATCGTATCTCTCTGCTTGCCAATTAATATCAAATTTTCTATCTCTTGGGTCATTACCAACACCTGAAACATACATCCAATTGCCATAATTACTATGAACATCATAATCAATAAGCATAGATTCAAAATAGGCAGCACCAATAATCCAATTGATTTTTAAATCTTTTGCAAAATAGCTTGCTACATTTTGTCTTCCTCTGTTACTCATCCAGCCAGATTTGTTTAATTCGTTCATATTTGAATTAATAAATTCGTGTTTTGTTTTTCCATTACACCACGCTTGAATTAATTTCATATTTTGATTCCATTTGTACTCTTTATTAAGAATTCCCTGAGTATGAAATATTTTATTTCCGTGTTTAATAGAAATATATTTAAAAAAGTCTCTCCAGATTAACTCAAAGATTAACCAATAAGTAGATTGATTTTTTTTTATCTCTTTTTCATATTCTCTAACTTTCCAATAAATCATTTTAGAAGATAAAGATCCATTTGAAAGCCATGTTGAAAGTCTAGAGCTGTAATATTTTCCTACAAGCCCATTTCTGGTTAATTTATAGTTTGACAGGTGATTTGTTTTCCAAAAATAATCATCGATTCTTTTTTCACCCTCTTTTGTTCCTCCTAAAAAAATAAAGGCGCTTCTATCATCATGATCGATTTTTTTTAGACCTAATTTTTTTAAGTCTGGAATTACATAATTTTTATTAAATAAATTGTTTTTGTCAAGAATAGAAGGCTTAGGCAAAATAGGTCTTACATTAATATTTTTTTCACAATTTTTTCTAAAATTTGAAAAAATTTCAGGAGTTTGATTGATGTTATGATTTAAGTCATTTGGATTGAATAAAAATTGCCCGTAATTATAATGAAACTTAATTTCATTTAAACTTTCAATAAACTTTTCTTCTAATATTTCCTCTTGAGTCCATTCTTTTTGAAGATAAATATCTTTTATTTTTCTATTTTTTATCAATTCGTTAAGCAAAAAATAATTAGAGTCATGGTCTACAATTAAAGATATATTTAATTTTAGAAGCTCATTTCTGAGCTGAGAAACAGATTCAATTAAAAATTGTGCTCTAAATCTTTCAGTTTTTTTAAAACCCCATTTTGTTTCTTCAAATTTCTTAGGATTAAAGTTATAGTAGGCAATTACAGAATTGTGATTTTTAGTAGAATTGTAAACACTTTCGTTGTCTATAACTCTTAAATCATTTCTAAACCAAATTAAAGCACTCATTTAAAAAAATTATCTACCAAGGGCATACTTGTAAGTATTTAAACATCTTTCTCTAGCAAATTTATGATCAATGATTTGACTAGGATATTTTTTTGAATCGTAATTCTTTACCCACTTTCTTATGTAATTGAAACTTTTATCAAATTTTTTTTGTTGTTCGGTCGGATTAAAAATTCTAAAATATGGAGCTGCGTCGACTCCACACCCTGATACCCATTGCCAATTTCCAATATTACTTGATTGCTCATAATCTAGTAATTTTTTTGCAAAATATTTTTCTCCCCATCTCCAATCAATTAGTAAATGTTTACACAAAAAGCTTCCAGTAGCCATTCTACACCTATTATGCATAAAACCAGTTTCATTTAATTGTTTCATACCTGCGTCAATAAGAGGATAACCAGTTTCACCATTACACCATCTTTCGAATTCTAACTCATTGTTTATCCAGTTAATATTATCATATTTTTCTTTGAAACTTTTCTTTACAGTGGAAGGATAGTGCCATAAGATTTGCATAAAGAATTCTCTCCAAATAAGTTCTTTTAAAAAAGTGATATCTTTAAATTTTGCTGAGTGATAAACTAAACTTCGAATACTTACTGTTCCAAATCTTAAATGTAAACCTACTCTTGATGTTGAATTCAAAGAAGGAAAATTTCTAGTAGAGTTATATTTATTGATAATATTTTCTGAAACATCAAATGTAAAATCTAAATCATATTTATTAAATCCAATTTCCTTTTCATTTAAAATAGGTTGAGATGTTTTATAAAAATTAAAAATCTTTTCTTGTGAGGGAAAAGATTTTTGAGGGGTTAATCTAAATTTTTGAAGCCATTTATTTGAATATGGTGTGTAAACCCTATATGGATCTCCATTGTCCTTAACAATTTCCTTCTCTTCAAAAATCACTTGATCTTTATACGATTCAAAAATTATTCCTTTAGAGTTTAAAAGATTTTTAATATTATTGTCTCTTTCAATTGCGTAGGGTTCGTAGTCTTTGTTTGTAATTACTTTAGTAATGTTGTATTTATTTATCAAACTTAAAAAAACGGCCTTAGGTTTTCCCAGATACATACCAACGTTACATCTGTTCCTCTTCATAGCATCATTAATTCTATCTAAGGCCGTAAAGATTATTGTTAATCTTTTATCTTCTTTTTCAAGTTTTTCGAGAATATTAGTGTCAAAAATAAAAATCGGAAGGACTTTATTTTTTTCTGATAAAGCTTTAAATAAACCGTGGTTATCATCAATTCTTAAATCCCTCCTGAACCAAAAAACTGTTAAATCTTCTTTCATTAATTCGTTTTAAGGCTACTTAATCCACCGTCTAAACCAATAATTTGTCCAGACATCCATTTACTTTTTTTACTCAATAAATAATCAACTAGAAAAGCAATATCATTTGCGTTTCCAACTGAATTTAAGGGGTGTCTTTGTTCAGCTTTTTCAATTTTTAAATCTGTATTTAAAAATTTATCAGCAAGTTCTGTTTTAACTAATGATAAAGAAATACAATTAAATCTCACTTTAGGTGCATATTCAGCAGCTAAAGATTTTGTTAAACCTTCTATAGCTGCTTTAGCTGATGAAACTGATGAATGAAATGGCATTCCGATTTTAACAGCTACTGTACTAAACAAAACAACGGAAGCTGATTCGCTAATTCTTAATTTATCAATTACTGATTGTATGACTTTTATAGCACCAATCACATTGATATTAAAATCATTTAAAAAATCTTCAGCTTTTAAGCTTTTAAAGGGTTTTAGATTTATACTACCAGGACAATACACTAACCCATCTATTGATTCAGGTAATTGAGAATTAATATTTTCATCAGAAAGAGCATCAAAATTAATATACTTACAGTCTAAGTTTGATAAATTTTCACTTGTTCTAGAGGCAACAAATACATTGTGTTTATCACTTAACAGTTTTACAATTGAATAACCTATTCCCCTTGAACCACCAACAATTAAAATATTTCCCATACTATTTTATTTCTCCAAAAATATTTTTAAGTATAGAAAATCTATACCCGAATATTTCATTTAATTTTCTTTTTACAAACACTTTGTGTGCAATATTCCCCAATAAACCCATAGGCAATTTGTAATGAACAATATCGGTCATCTCTACTCCACCATTAATATTCTTTAAAAAATGCTTATGGTGCCAAAATTTGTATGGGCCAAATCTTTGTTCATCAATAAAAAATTTTAGTTTTTCAACTTGAGTTATTTCAGTAACCCAATTCAATTTAAAATTAAGTATCGGTGTTACAGTGTATGAAATAATCTTACCTGGATATATTCCACCATCCGCTCCATCAATAATATTGAAGTTCATGTATGGAGGAGTAATTTTACTTAAGTTAATAGGATTAGAAAAAAAATCCCATGCAGTAGATATCGAAATAGGTAATTTTTGAATACGTTCTAATTTATACATTGCTATGAATTCTGTTTAACAAATATATAAAAAAATTAAACAAAATATAATTCAAAAAAAAAAATTATTAACAACTTTTAATTTTTTCTGAAAATTATGAATTTATTAATCCATGCAAATAAAATTGTTAATAGAGTTCCAATTACATTAAGCCATAAAAAACCAAATACATCAATAAAATAAATAGTAATTACAATTATTTCACTTACAATAGCAGCATAAAAAACTGATTGTGAATTAATTTTTTTCAAAAAAAATCCAGTTAAAAATATTCCTAAAATTGTACCATAAAACAATGAGCCGATGATATTAACTAATTGGATTAAATTTTCAAATAAATTTCCAGTTAAAGCAAATATTACAGCGATTGTGCCCCAAACTATTACAAATAATTTTGACATTTTTAAATAGTGTTTTTCTGATTTATTTTCATTACTAGTCTTGTATAAGTCTATTAATGTTGTAGAGGCAAGAGCATTCAATTCAGATGCAGTTGAACTCATAGCTGCAGAAAAAATTACTGCTAATAAAAGACCAACCAAACCAGTTGGTAAATAATCAATAACATAATTTATAAACACGTAATCTTTGTCATTATTTTCAATTTCAGGGTATTTTTTTTTCAATTTTTCCTTAATTAAAATTCTAGTATTCTTTTCTTGTTCCAAAAGTTTTTTATAATCGTTTTGTAAAGTAATTGAAGATTCAAAATCATTTTTTTTAATAACATCAATTATTTTTTTTTGAATCAAATGGTTTTTTTCTTTTAAATCTTTGAATAAATTGTCATTTTCAGATTTTATAATTTCTTGCTTAGCTACAGGATTAAAATGAATTGGACTTATTTGAGATTGGTAAAATATAAAAACCATGACACCAAGCAGAAGAATTACAAATTGGAGTGGTATTTTTAATAATCCATTCATAATTAAACCTAATTGACTTTCTTTAACAGATTTTCCAGTTATATATCTTTGAACCTGACTTTGATCAGTACCAAAATATGATAAAGCAAGAAATAGACCACCTGTTATACCACTCCAAAAAGTATATCTGCTTTCTAAATTAAAACTAAAGTCTAATAAATTAATTTTATCATTTAAACTTGCAATTTTAATGGCTTTAGTTATTGATATATTATCAGAAATTGAATTTAGAAGATAAATAAAAGTGAATATTAAACCAGTAAATATAATNAGCATTTGTTGNTTTTGAGTTACGTTTAAGGCTTTAGTTCCNCCAATTACAGTGTAAAAAANAACCATAATACCTATTATTANAACTAAAATTTTCAAGTTCCATCCAAACATAACACTCAAAATTATAGATGGAGCATAAATAGTTATACCAGCAGCCAATCCTCTTTGAATTAAGAATAATAGTGATGTTAAAATTCTTGTTTTTCTGTCAAATCTTTGCTCGAGATATTCATAAGCTGTGTAAATTTTAAATTTCTTGTAAATTGGAATAAAAAATATGCATATTATTATCATAGCTATTGGTAAACCAAAGTAAAACTGAATAAAACCCATTCCATCGTTAAAAGCTTGACCTGGAGTAGATAAAAAAGTAATTGCGCTGGCTTGAGTTGCCATTACCGATAGTCCAATCGTGTACCAATTAGATCTATTGTTTCCTTTTAAAAATTCCTTTAAATTTTTGCTCTTTCTTGTTTTCCAACCACCATAAATGACAATAAAAGAAATAGTAATAAGTAGTACTAACCAATCAATATAATTCATTAATTATAGGTTTTCATAATTATATAGAACAAGATGTAATAAAACATATTCATTAACATTAGTAAATAATAAATTTTGTATTTTTTGAATTTCATTGATCTAAGAGTTTCATAAATTTATTAAAATTTATTAAAAATTTTGAAACAGGAAATCCAACAATATTTGTATAATTTCCTTCGATTTTTTCAGTGGCTATAATTCCTATCCAGTCCTGAATTCCATATGCACCAGCTTTGTCCATAACTTTAAAATTTTTTACATAATAATTTATTTCACCGGCAGAAAGTTTTTTGAACTTTACATAACTTTTTTCTTCAAAAATGAGTTCGTTTTTTAAATCACAAATTAAAACAGATGTTACAACTGTATGAAATTTACCAGATAATTCTGTTAATATTTTAATAGCTTCATTATTATTTTTTGGTTTTCCAATATGTTTATTATTGAACCAGACAATAGTATCAGCAGTCACTAGTATTTCATTTTTTTTTAATTTTGATTTTAAGTTTTCAGATTTAATTTTTGCCAGGTAATTAGAAATTTCTGATTCTTTTAATTCAGTTGGATAAATCTCATCAACGTCTGGAATCATAGTTTTGTATGGTATTTTTAAAAGGTCAAAATACATTCTTCTTCTTGGAGAAGCAGAACCCAAAATTATTTTATATTTAGATTTTTTGAAATTTATATCCATTTATTTTGAACTCTTAGCACTTGTTCAATAATTTCTCTAATACATCCATCACCACCTTTTTTGTATGATATATAATCAGCAACTTTTTTAACATCAATAGCCGCATCATTAGGGCATACAGAGACGCCAACTCTTTCCATCAATTCAATATCGGGAATATCGTCACCGACAAATAAAATTTCATTTTTTTTTAATTTTTCTTTTTTAACAAAATCTTTAAAAAATTCACCTTTTTCATTTGCACCCAAATAAACATTAGTTATTCCCAGATTAATTAATTTTTTTTTAATCTCATTGCTCGTTCCAGCTGTAATTACAGCAATTTTATATCCTTTTTTTAATGCAAACTGAATTGAAAAACCGTCTTTAACATTAATTTCTCTATAAACATCTCCTTTGGAAGTCAATATAATTTTACCATTAGTGAATACACCATCGAAGTCAAAAATAAAAGCACGAATTTGATTGAGATTTTGTTTATAATTTTTCATCACTGTAAAGTTTTAAAATAGAGTTACTAATAATATTATAAGTTTCTATAAAGTTGCTATTTGACAATAATTTTTGATGCTTTTTAATTGTTGATATATCATTTCTGATTGCTGGGCCAGTTTGAACATCAATAGGATTATATTTGTTTATTTTATATGTTGTTTCTTTAATTAATGGTTTTAAGATATTAAAATCAATATTATGTTCTTCTAATATTTTTTTTGAAAAATAATTTAAGTGATTCACAAAGTTATTTGATATAACTGCCCCTAAGTGAGTTATTAGTCTTTTCTCAGAACTAAAATAATGATAATTAGCCTTAGAGATATTTAGTATGTCCTCTATGATTTTTCTTGATGAAGAATTATTACTTTCAATTAAAAAAGGAAAACTATCATTATTTAATTTATTTTTTTTTGAAATAGTTTGAACTGGATAAATTACACCATGATTTTTAAATTTATTTAATACATTCATTTCAATTGAACCAGACGTGTGAACAACGCATCCAGAATTGACTTTTAAAGATTTGGAGATTTCAATAATTGATTTGTCTGAAACAGCAATTATATATAAATCTGCTTTTTCTATTTCATTTATTGATTTATATAATTTTAAATTTTTTGGGCAATCAAAAGATTTTTTTCTTGTGTACAAACCTTTTAATTTTAATTTTTCGTTTGAATACAATTTATCTAAAAAATAGCAAGCTAAGTTTCCTGAACCTATTAAAATAATTTCCAACATATAATGATTCTATTTTTTGATAAATTTATTAAATATTTAAAGTAAAGTTAATTTTTACAAATATTTAAAATTTACTTAAAAAATTGAGAATCGTGATTTATATTTGCAAAAAAAATGCTAATGAAAAGTAAAATACTTAAGTATTTTTCTTCCTCAAAGCTGTTGGTTTTATTATTTATAATATTTCCAACCGCGATGGCTTTAGGTACTTTTGTTGAAAGTTGGTACTCAACTACTGTGGCGAAAATATTAATTTATAATGCATGGTGGTTTGAATTAATTATGGTATTATTTACTATAAGTTTTGTTACTAATATATTCAAATACAAACTCTTAAGAAAAGAAAAATGGTCTATACTTTTAATTCACATATCATTAATTTTAATTTTAGTAGGTGCATTTATCACTAGATATATTGGATATGAAGGAGTTATGCCAATAAGGGAGGGAGAAACAACGAATAATTTTTTNTCTGAAAAAACTTATNTAACTGTATTTGTTGATGGTGAACATCAAGGNCAGACTATAAGAAAGAAAATNGAAAAAGAAGTTTTATTTGCTGAAGAGGTAAATAATAAATTAAATATTAATGACGATTTTAAAGGACAAGACTTTCAAATTAAATATACAGACTTTAAAAATAATGTTACTCAAGGTTTAGTTTTAGACCCTGAGGGCGAAAGATACATTAAAATAGTTGAGGCTGGCGACGGAAATAGACATGATCATTATGTAAAAGAAGGTGAAGTTTCTAATATCCATAATATTCTTTTTACACTAAACAACCCTATTGATGGCGCAATAAATATTGAATTTAAATCTGGAGAGTACTTTATTTCAATACCTTTTGATGGAAACTACATGAGAATGTCTGATCGTTTTACGAGCTCATTTGTCTCTGAAAAAAGAAAAAATTTAGCCTTTAGATCATTATATTCTATTCCAAATTTCCAATTTGTAATACCCGAACCAGTTCTTAGAGGTAAATTTGATATAGTTAAAGCTGATAGTGATCAAGGTCAGGTTCAAGATGCATTATTTTTAGATGTAAGTTCTGATGGTGTTTCAAAGAAAATAAGTTTGCTTGGAGGTAAGGGTTGGTCAAATCCTCCAACTAAAGTGAGTGTTGGTGGATTAGATTTTAACTTTCAGTTTGGATCTAAAAAATTAGAATTACCTTTTTCAATAAAATTAAATGATTTTATAGCTGAAAAATATCCTGGAACAGAGAGTAGTTATTCGTCTTTTATGAGTAAAATATTTGTAAATGATTCTGAACCTTTCAATTATGACATCTATATGAATAATGTTCTTGATCATAAAGGTTATCGTTTTTTTCAAGCTTCTTTTGATCCCGATGAAAGGGGAACAATTTTATCTGTTAATCATGATAGGTGGGGAACATTAGTTACTTATACAGGATATATATTATTATATCTAAGTATGATGGGAATTTTTTTCATAGGTAAAACAAGATTTAAAGATTTAGCAAAAAAACTTGAAAAAATTAATATAGAAAAGTCAAAATCTCTACTATTATTTTTTTTAATTTATTCATTTTCATATTCTCAAAATACAAATGAAATAAAAAACAGTTTAGTTAATTTTGATTCTATTGTTATTGAAAATGCTTTTTCTAAATCGCATGCTGAAAAGTTTGGAAATCTGCTAATTCAAGATGTTAATGGACGAATGAAGCCAACGAATACTTTCTCATCAGAATTATTAAGAAAAGTTAGTAAAAAAGACAAATACAATGGTTTGAATTCTGATCAAGTATTTTTATCAATAAATAATTCTCCTGCAATCTGGTATAATGTTCCTTTAATATATTTAAAACGCGGAAATGATTCTTTAAGAAAAATAATTAAGGTTAGAAAGGATCAAAAATATGCTCCTTTAGTATCATTTTTTGATGCCACGGGAACATATAGATTAGCAAGATATTTAGAAGATGCATATAGAGCTGGTGTGCCCAATCAGTTTCAGAAAGATTTTATAGAGGTTGATAAAAGAGTAAATCTTTTATATTCTGCTCTAGAAGGTAAGATTCTAAGAATTTTTCCTGTTCCAAATCATAACAATAATAAGTGGGTATCATATTCCGAATTAGATGAATTCTCATTTTCAGGCATGGACTCCCTATATGTTAAAAACATTTTACCTTTATATTTTAATTCTCTAAGGTCCTCACAGAAATCGGGTGATTACAATGAACCAAATAAATTACTAGAAAGCCTTAAAGGTTATCAGGAAAAGTTTGGTTCAGAGGTTGTTTTGTCAGACAATAAAATTAAAGCTGAGGTTCTATACAATAAGTATGATATTTTTAAAAGCTTATTTAGTTGGTATTTATATGCTGGTGTTTTATTATTTATAGTATTAATTGTACAAATATTTAATTATAAAAAATGGATTAAATTAATCGTTAATACGTTAAAATTTTCAATCTTAGCTTTGTTTATAATCCATACGGTAGGTTTAATTGCAAGATGGTTTATTTCTGGTCATGCTCCATGGAGCGACGCCTATGAATCTATGATATACGTAGCTTGGGCTACCATGTTTTTTGGTCTTATTTTTGGTAGAAAATCTGACATTACTATATCAGCTACTGCATTTGTATCAAGTATGATTTTAATGATAGCTCATTGGAATTGGCTTGACCCTGCGATTGCTAATTTACAACCTGTTTTAAATAGTTACTGGTTAATGATACATGTGGCGGTAATTGTAGGAAGTTATGGTCCTTTTGCTTTATCAATGATAATAGGAATAATATCATTATTTCTAATTGTTCTAACCACGGAAAAAAATAAATTAAAAATTTCTACTAACATTAAAGAATTAACAATAATCAATGAGTTATCCATTACAATTGGTTTAATAATGTTAACAATAGGAAATTTTCTAGGAGGAATGTGGGCAAATGAAAGTTGGGGGAGATACTGGGGATGGGATCCAAAGGAGACATGGGCACTAATAAGCATTATAATTTACGCATTCGTTTTACATATGAGACTAATACCTGGTTTGAGAGATAGATGGTATTTTAATTTTATGTCTGTAATTTCTTTTGCCAGTATTCTAATGACTTATTTTGGTGTAAATTTTTACTTAACTGGATTGCACTCATATGCTAGTGGTGAAAAAATCATCACTCCAAGTTTTGTTTACTACTCATTATTTTTTGTAATTGTACTAGGATTATTTTCTTTTATAAAAAATAAAAAATACTACAGTTAACAATGAGTAATAATGCTAAATGGTTTTTTTATTCTGTGCTTGGTTTACTATTAATAGGCTTTGGATTGTCTGTTTTAGGTGAAGCAATAATAAAAAAATACGAGAACCACCCTGATTGGTTTTATTGGGGAACTGTGGCTCTCGTAATATTTAATTCTGGAATTTGTATAGTAATTAAAGCATCATCTATAAAAAGTTAATTTGATTTTGGTATATACCAAAGGTTTTTAACTAAATCAACACCTCCACCAAGTTCATTTTGAATTACTCTGTCCGTAATAAAAACTCCAATGTTTGCCATATTAGTAAAATTATCTATTCCATTTGGAAAATTTTGTCTAGTTCTATGAATATTATATTCTTCTGAAAAAGTTCTATCAAATGCTTTTTCAACACCGTCTGCTCCAATCATAAAACCAATTAACCCTCCCCATGTTGCCGTTGGTTTATCAGAATCCCATCCAGCTAAAGAGCCGATCTTGATTGTTTCTTTTAAATCTCCTTCACCTGCAAATAAGCTAACAATACTTGCTGCGAAGTTTATTCCTGCAGCAGCACATGCATTACATCTCATATTTCTTGAGGTTAGGTCATAGCCATCTTTTTGTTCAACTTGATATCTTTGATAAACATTATCTCTAATAGTTTCCCAAGGAATACCATCGTAATATTGTTTTTTTACAAAATCATACATTTTGGAGGCATATGAGTCATCTGGTAGTTCTTTTCTAGATTTTTCAGCAAAAGAAATGAGGTTGTCCTTCACAGAAAGATTTGGATCAGCATTAGCTGCCATTGAATACATTGAAACATAAAATTTTGATATCCATTCTGCGTTAAATCTTGCTGTTGTTTGAATTGGCAATTCAGCCATTTCAACTGCAAAGTCAGGTCTTGCAGGAGAGAAGAAACCAAATATCTCAGTTGTTAGTTGAGCATCAATCATATCAAAATCAGGATTTTTTTCTGGATTACTTGTTTCGGGTGGAATTGTACCACTAATCATTAGGTCAAGCGCTCTCTGATTTGAAACCCACAAAAAGTTTTCTTCCTCATTTTTAATGTGTTTTAACCAACCATCTCTAATCTGATTGCCAGATAATTTTGAAACCTTATTTGTGTATAATAAGTGTTGGTAAATATATTCTATATCAGTATCGTCATCAGCTCCCCAATTTCCATCATCTCCTTCAAAAACAAAATCAATTGTTCTTGAGAAATCTTTGGTTCCTCCCCAGTAAGCTGGTTGATCTTCTTTTCCCCAGTCATCCCTGGTATAGAATTCTCCAGTTTTAATTTCTCCAATATTTCCAATTTTATCCATTTCAGTAACAAGTCCTGTCCAGTTTGCTATGCATTGAGCAAGCCAGAATCCCTTAAGTTTATTGACATATTCAGATCTAGAAATAATAATTTCATCACCAGTAGGTTTATATTTTTCATAACTAAAATTTGGATCTTTTAATTTTATTGAGTCATTATCTACGTTTTGACAGGAATAACTGAATATCAACAAAAATCCAGCAATTATCAAATCAACACTATTGTTTGTAAAAAATTTAAAATTCATCATTTATTGTTTTTTTTGTTTAAAATTCCGTAAAATCTGTTAATAAATTTAACAAATACTTTATATTATATTTCAAAAATATTATTTTTAATATATAATTTTGTTAAATAATGGCAATATATAATATAAATGTTAACGGAAAAGTTGTTAGAGTTGATGCTTCTCCTGAGACACCTTTACTTTGGGTTTTGCGAGATGAACTAGGATTAGTTGGTACAAAGTTTGGTTGTGGTATTGGTTCTTGTGGTGCGTGTACAATTCATCTTAACGGGTCTGCAAAACAGAGTTGTAATTTAGCTGTTTCGTCGCTTGAAAATTCTGATAGAATTACAACAATTGAGGGAATTTCTGATGATGCTTCTCATCCTGTGCAAGTAGCATGGAAGGAGAATGATGTTGCACAATGTGGATATTGTCAATCAGGACAGGTTATGAAAGCAATTTCCTTACTTGAAAAGAACCCTAATCCTAATTCTGAAGAGATTAGAAATGAAATGAAAGATAATATATGTAGATGCGCAACTTACAATAGAATTGAAAAAGCTATTGTTGATGCCTCAAAAAAAAATAAATAATTTAGCTCGATGGAATCATTAAAATCAAATAAATTAAATAGGAGAAACTTTATAGTTAATTCAGGTATTGCTGGTGGCGGTCTAGTCATAGGTTTTAATTTATTTTCATCTTTTAAGAAAAACGAAGATTTAGGAAAGCTAAATTCTAATTCTAAAAAAAGTGAATTTAATTCACACATTAAAATTTCAAAGTCAGGAGATATAACAATATTTGCTCCTAATCCTGAAATTGGACAAGGTATAAAAACAACCCTACCTATGTTAGTTGCAGAGGAGTTAGATGTAGCATGGAAAGATGTAAACGTTGTTCAAGCTAAATTAGACAGAGAAAAATTCACTAACCAATGGGCTGGTGGTAGCATGGGTGTGATGCTTGCATGGCAGCCTTTAAGAAAGAGTGGAGCTACTGCTAGGCAGATGCTAATAAATGCTGCTGCAAAAAAATGGAATATAAGTCCTTCTGATTGTTTCACCAAAAATGGATCAGTTTATAATAATTTGAATCAAAAATATACATACGCAGAGTTAGTTGATGATGCCTCTAAATTAGAAATTCCAAATAATGTAAAATTGAAAGACCCCAAAGATTTTAAAATTATT
>PACV01000059.1 GCA_002702875.1 Flavobacteriaceae bacterium | reverse complement strand
GTGGTAGTACTTGTTTTTTTAATTCCACTAGAAATTTCTTCAACATTTTCTGTGTCAAAATCTTCTCTTTGAAACTGTGGAAAAATCATATAGGATGCTACTGCAATGAAGGATAAAACAATTAAAAGCAGTGTTTGTTTATTAATTTTCATAGTCAAATCACAACTATAACCCAATTAAACGCATAATATAAGAAAATGCAAGAAATTTGCGCTGTTATTGCCGCTGGTGGTCTGGGTACTCGTTTAAAAAATTATAAAAATAATTTTTCTACAAAAGTACTTATAGAAATTGGTAATAAATCTATGATATCTTCTCAGGTTAGTCAAATATCAAGCTGGGGAATAAAAAATTTTGTTATTATTACAAATCCAGATTTTGATTCGATGATAAAAGAAGATGTTATAAAAAATCATTCAGATAAAAATATCAAATTCGCAATACAAGAAAAACCTTTAGGAATTGCTCATGCATTACTTCAATCTGAAAAATTAGTGGAAAATTATTCAAAGATATTATTTGTTTTAGGTGATAATTTTTTTGGTGAAAATCCTATGTTGAAATTCAAAAATCATAATATTGAATCGATGATATTTTTGAAAAAAGTTTTAAACCCTAATGAATTTGGAGTAGCTAAGATTTCAGATAATAATTTAATTGATATTGAAGAAAAACCTGATAATCCAAGTTCAGATTTAGCTGTAGTAGGTCTTTATTTATATAGTCTCAATTGTTTCAAATTAATTAAAAAATTAAAATTTTCTAATAGAGGAGAGCTTGAAATTTCTGACCTAAACAATGAATTAATTAAAACAAATTCAATTCAATTTGAAATTCTAGATTCATGGTGGATTGATGCAGGAACCGAAGAAAGAATCGAAGAACTAAAAAAACTTATTTTATAATATCCATTCGTGAGAATTTCAAATACATTAAAGTAACAAAAATAAAATAAAAAATTATTATTAAATCAGAAAAGTTTTTGAAAATTATTGAAGAAGCTATGAATGAAAATATTGTTAGATTTATCAAAATGAAAATAATTAATACATTTTTAATATCAATTCCAGTTGCCAACAATCTATGAGAAATATGATCAGTGCCTCCAGTAGTAGGTGATATATTGTTTTTTATTCTATAAACAAATACTGTAAAAAAATCTAGAACTGGAATCGTAAAAAAAAGAAATACTGGGGCAAAAGAACTATATAGAATTTGTGAACCATTGGGATTCCAATCAAATAAAATGCTTATAAATCCTAATACAAAACCAATAAATAAACTTCCAGAATCACCCATATAAATTTTTGCTGGTGGAAAGTTTAAGATGAAAAAACCTAATATTGAAAACATAAGTATAAAACTTATATCAGCTAAATAATTTTGGTCATAAATAAAAGAGAGAAAGCTTAAAGCCAAACAAATAAATGCAGTATTTAATGATGCAAAACCATCCATGTTATCTGTAAAATTAATAGAGTTCATCAGCAAGATAATCCAAAAACAAGTAAATATTATATTAAGATTATTATCTAAATCTATCCCAAAAATGTTTTCAAAGTTAATAAATAGATTTAGATAATAAATTGGTACAAGCACAAAAACAAATTGAAAAATTATTTTTACTTTCCAATTTAGATTTAAAAAGTCATCTACAACTCCAATTATTGCTATTGCTAGTGCAAAAATAGATATGTAGACAAATTCAGACCCAGCTTCTCCAAGAAGTCTTACTGAGATAAAGAAGCTTGCAGCCATTCCAACCCCTCCTAACGGAACGATGTTGAGAGAATTTAATCTTTTTTGGTTTTTTTTGTTTGTTTTAAAATTTGTATTAATTTTTACAAATATCAAACATATCAAAAATGAAACTAGAAAGGAAATAATTGATGCAGATATTACAGGTAATTGAATATTCTCTATCATGATTTATTGTATATTATTTTAAATCTGTTTGAAATTGCTTCTACTGAGTAGTTTTGAATTATTTGATTTCTAACTTTATTACTATCCAAATTATNNANNANTTGCTGTCTTTTNTTAATTAANTCAATATACTNTTCAACATTATTATTCTCTACAACAAAACCNCAATNTAAATTTTTGATAATATTTCTTGTNCCAGGTATATCATTAGCTATGCAATANAGCCCTACATAGGCTCCCTCCAATANAACTCTAGANAATCCTTCATGGTGACTAGGATTNATCAATAAATCATATTNNAATAATTCANTAGGTATATCTATATTGCCTAAATACNTTACTTGTTNTTTTAAAACCTNTAATTCCTNATTATTAATAGAACTNTTGTTACCCCTCATCAATNTCACCAGCNACATAAAATTCAATATCNTCTGAATCAGAGAATGATTTTGCTATTTTTAAATATTCNAAAATACCTTTTTCTTTTAGCAGTCTTCCTACAAAAATAACTTTTGTTTTTTTATTGAATNCTGATTTTATTTTTAGTTTGTTAGTATTTANACCACTTCCCTCAATAATCTCGATTNTATTNTTAAATTTTGAATACTCTATAAANANNTCTTTATTAAGTTCATTTTGAAAAATAAGTACATCTATATTTTTGTTTATGCTCNTTTTAATAACTGGTCTTATGATTATCCTTAGAATTTGCGCAATCCTTGTTTTTGAAAATAAATATCCAAGCCCTGTTACTGACGCAATGGTGTAAGTTTGTTTTTTTAAAAGCAGGGTGCTTATCAAAAATAAAATTAGCGTTTTTAAAGTAAATATATGTATTGTGTCTGTTTTGTTTAAATTTTTGACTTTATTTCTTAAATCAATCAATCCTCTAATATCTATCAAACGCTGTCTATTTATTTTCCAATTAAGAATTTCATCATAGTCAGTTAGTTGATTTCTATTATTCTCAAGTGGTGTTATACCTACAAATTGAAATTTGTCGCTTAAGCTTCTTACAATCTCTGATCTTGACTGTAATAAGATCCAATCCCAATGGGCAATATAATAAATCATTAATCTTTATTATAAAAACAATAACAAGGTTAACATCATATTAATGAATATAGTCGTAATTGGTGTAGGCTACGTGGGTCTTGTTACAGGTTTAGGATTAGCAAAGTTAAATCATACTATTCAATTTCTAGATACTGACTTTCAAAAGATAGATAAATTAAAAAATAAAATTTCTCCATTTTATGAACCTGAAATTGAAAATTATTTGAATGACAATGAAATTGTGAGTAGAAGTTCTTTTGAAAGTGAATATAACGAAATAAATTGGGATGATGCAGACATTGTCATGATTTGTGTTCAAACTCCTTCATTAGAGGATAATCAAATTGATACCAGCTATCTAGTTAATGTTTTTGAATCAATCACAGATTTTGTGGATGAAAAAACAGTTGTTTGTATAAAATCAACAATTCATCCAGAAGCAATAAACTCTACAATTGATTCTTCAAAGTTTTCATACGATCAAATTGTTTTTAATCCAGAATTCCTAAGAGAAGGAAGTGCATTTCAAGATTTTTTTAATCCTGATAGAATTGTAATCGGAGCAACTAAAGAGACAAACGCAAAAAAAATTGCATTACTTTATGAAGAGATTGACTCAGAAATTATTCTTACTGATCCATTGTCATCGCAATTAATAAAATACTTGTCAAATGCATATCTGCCTTTGAGGCTTTCATTTGTAAATGAGGCTTCACAGATAATCAAAAAGCTTGGAGGAAATTTAAATGAAACATTAAATGGAATTGGTCTAGACACAAGAATAGGAAAACAATACTTCAGACCTTCACCGGGATGGGGCGGGTCCTGTTTTCCTAAAGATGTAGCTGAACTGAATTCAATAGCATCTTCTCAAGATTTAAACACTCCTTTAATTTCAAATATAATTGAATCAAACACTCAACATCAAATATGGTTTGCAGAGTATTTAATAGATCAAAAAAGAAACAACGATTTAAAAAATATATATTTAATAGGTCTTGCTTTCAAAGAGGACACTGATGACACAAGGTGTTCACCAACTATTTTCGTTCATGAAATACTTAGATCTAATAATGAAAATGTATTTATTTTTGACCTAAATAATGAATCATTTGGGGAATATGACCTTCATAGTGAATTTAAAGAAGATTCATTGATAGTTGAAATGTTTCCCTTAAATCAAAAATCTACAACAGAAATACAAGATAAATTAAATCAAATAAATAAATTTAAGTATTTGAGGTATTGGGAGTAAATTATTAATTATTTAGTAACTGGTGGTGCAGGTTTTATAGGTTCTCATCTCGTTGGCAAGCTTTTAAAAGACTCAAATAATGTAATTGTGGTTGATAATTTAATTACTGGGGATGTAAAAAATATTAATCAATTTATGAATTTTAAAAATTTTAAATTTATTGAACATGATATTCAAGAAAGTTTATTTATTGATGATAAAATACACCATGTTATTCATTTGGCTAGTTGTGCCAGCCCCAAAGCATATTCGCAATATCCGATAAACACTCTCAAGTCAGGAAGTATAGGAACAATAAATGCTCTTGGGATTGCAAAAAAACATAATGCAAAATTTTTCTTAGCTTCAACTTCGGAAATTTATGGAGATCCTGAAGTTTCTCCTCAAAATGAAAACTATTGGGGCAATGTAAATACCTTAGGTCCTCGAAGTATGTATGATGAATCAAAAAGATTTGCAGAATCAGCCACACATTCTTACATGTCCACTCATGGAATCCATGCAAATATAGCTAGAATTTTTAATACTTATGGACCAAATATGCAAATCGACGATGGACGAGTAGTNACAAATTTTATTTATCAAGCTATAAATGATAAAGATATAACTCTTTATGGAACTGGCAGCCAAACAAGNTCNTTTTCTTTTATTGAAGATACTCTNGATGGTTTATTACGAGTTATNAATTATGAANAATCAGATGTNTTTAATATTGGNAGTGAAAATGAAATAACTATTAAATTTCTTGCAGANACTATNNTTACATTGACAAATTCAAACTCAAAAATTATNTTTGAAGANCTTCCAGAAAACGATCCAAAACAAAGAAAACCTGACCTTACAAAAGCTAAAAAACTTTTAGGTTATAAACCAAATCACACATTAGAAGAAGGACTCAAAATAACTATTGATTGGATTAAAAAAACTTATAAATAATTTTCTAATCTGTTGTTTAATGTTTTTAAGGAATTGTTTTCAAGTTGTTTTTTAGAATTTTTTAAAACATAAAGTATTTCTTCATTTTTAAATTTGTTCAATTCATTTAGCTTTAATACCAATTCATCTGAATTTTGAAAGTTAAAAAAATTATCATTTTTGAATATGTAATTAAAATCTTTATTTTTATAAAAATTAACTATTTCAAAAGAAAGAGTTTCTAATACTGATTTATCAAAAAAACCATCTTTTGCACAATTAAAGTGTACATCATACTCTGATAGAATTTTTGGAAGATTCTTGTGTTTAAATTTTCCTAAAAAATTTATATTTTCATTTCTATATTTATTTTTTAAACTATTTAAATATTGCTCATCTTTTTTGTTTAGGGGTCCTCCTATAATATCGAGTTGATAATTCTTAAAATTAGACAGCAAAAATGAATCGATTGCAGTTTCAATATCTTTAGATTTAGATATTCGTGATAATATTAAAAATTTTCTTATTTCAAATGTTTCTCTATTGAAATTAAAGTTTTCTAAATCTATGGCATGGCCAATAACTTTAACTTTTTTATTTTTGAAAGGAAATGATGACTTGGAAGCTGTAACAACATATTCAGATATCAACATACTTACAAATAGAATTATTTTTTTTATTCCAAAATTAGGACCAGGATGAGTAAACCATAAAGTCGTTTTGATTTTATATCTTATTATATGAAAAGATGACACAAATATTGAAATTGGGGACATATGTGAGAAACATCTAGTGTAAGAGTTTTCTTTAGTGAGTTTTTTGACAAGCTTAAACAATGTGAAATATTTGCTAAACCTGCCAGCTTCTTCATTTGGACCATAAACACTTACATGTTCAGGAAATTTAGTATCAGTAACCTTCTTTAAAGTAACTACATCAACTTGATCAAAATTTTTTGATATAGTTTCAATCCACTTGATAGCAAATCCTAAAGAGGTATCTGTATCATTTATTGCTAAATTGAAATAAAGTAATTTATTTTTCATAAATTATTTTCTCTACTTTGATCCAATTATTTAAAAAACTGCCCTTACCTGATAAATTTTTACTCAGTTTGTAACTTTTTTCCTGTAAATCTTTTTGTAAATTTTCGTTTTCTAAAAAATTTTTTAATTTTTGTTGAAAATCTGTAATATTGTTTAATTCATATAAAATAGTTCCACCATATTTTCCAAAAGGATCATTGATCCCTTGAATATTGGTTGCCAAACTTGGAGTTGCACAAAGGCCACTTTCAATCAGTACTCTTGGAAGCCCTTCAAAATTACTAGCCATGACGAGTAGTTTTGACGATGAGTATATTAGAGATAACTCTTCTGGACTTTTTTTTCCGATAAATTCAATATTTTCAATATTTTTATCTTTAATAATTTTTTGACATTCATTAAAGTACTTTGTGTTTTGGTTGTCACCTATGATTAATAGTTTTTCTTTGAAATTATTTTCTTGTGCAAATTCATGAAAAGATCTTATTAGAAAATCTACTCCTTTGCGTGGAATAATATTCCCAACATATACTAGATTTTTTCGATTTAAATTTTGAATTTTGTAGTTTGAGTAATCTACCCAAGCGGGAAAAGTAATATATTTCTTTGAATATTTTTTAGCTAAATTCAAAGTGTAGTTTTCTTCAACACCTCTAATTAAATCACATTTTTTATATGTAAAATTTGATAGAAAGTTTGCTAACAATTTAATAAGAAAATTATTTTTAAATCTTCTTTGATTTAATAGTAAATTTAAGAAGTCGCCATGGTGCTCAATCACAATCTTGATATCTTTAATGAAGATAGTTTTTATTAGCGTTGGTATAAATGCTGAAATAGGATCTTTTGATGATATGATATCTATGTTTTTTTCAACACAAAAATTTTTAACAGCAATCAAGTTAATAAAATAAAATTTAAAATATTGAAAAAAAAGTATTTTTGGTTTTTTCATATATTTTATTCCAACAATGTTATGGTCTATGTATTTATTTTCATCACCAAAAGTTATTACATAAGTCTTAAAGTTTTTAGATAATTCTTGAAATTTTAATTTATCTGAAGAATTTAGAGTTGGTCCGTAATTAGTTGTTCCAAATAACAATAAATTTTTCATTGCTGAAAAACCTTTAGATATTCTAACAAGTTTACTTCTTCATCAAATTTTGTATTAAGCAAATATTTCGCATTTGACATTTTTTCATCCCTAGAATCCTTTGAATTAATTACGTCAACAATAATCTTACTTAAATCTATCGGATCTGGTTTTACCCCATTAACTAAATCAATTAACCAGCCATTTTTTCCGTTCTCAATCACCTCATTTGATCCACCAACAGGTGTTGATATTAGTGTTAAATCGTAGTTTATTGCTTCTAATAAAACATGTGGTAGGCCTTCATAGCCTGAAGCTTGAATATATATTTGCGAATTCTTGTAATAATTCTTCAGTTCTTCAGAAGTTTTCTGTCCAGTAAAAATTACTTTATCGTCTAAACCCAGTTTGTTTGTTTGATTCTTCAAATCTTTTTCTAGAGGACCGCTTCCAACTATAAACAATTTAAAATTTTCAATTGTTTTTCTTATTTCATTCATAGATTCAATAATTACATCAATATTTTTCCATGGTGCGAGTCGCCCTACTGTTATGAAGTTCAGTGTATTACTAGAGTTGTTTGATTTATCATAAGCATCCGTTTTAGTATTTGATATTTTTGTGCCATTATAAATGACTTTAAGCTTATCTCTTTTCACACCCCAATTATTGACTACATCACTTAAATGTTTTGAAGGTGTTATGACCATATTAGCTTTTGTAGCAGTCCATCCTCTTGAAAATTTTGCAATTTCTAAATGTAAATTATGAGAATTGCTTTGGAATTCGTCAAATGACTCATCAATTAAACCTTTGTTTCTTCCTCTTTCCCAGGCCCAATCTCCGACTACTTTTCTTATTAGATATTTTCTTAGGAAAATATTTGCAATATAGGACTCCATTGGCAATCCGTTTACAAAGATTACTTCAGCATTGTAACCATGCCTAATTATTGAAAAAATAGTTTTTACCCATCTAAATAATAAATTTTGTCTCCTTATTATTCTTTTTACTACGAATTTTTCCTTGTCAACAATTTTTTTATCAGTGAGGCAAATAATTGTTACATCAAAATTGTTTTCCGTAAGTAACTTTGCAATTTTAGGAACAAAACTTGCTGGCCCTCCTATGTCAGGAGGATAAATACCAACAGTTATTAATATTTTCAAATATTTATGTTTTGTANTTAATTATTTCTTTAATCATNTCTGGAATAGTCATCGTAGGTTCATATCCAGTTGCATTGATTATTTTTTCAATTGAAGGNGTTCTTCTCATTGGATCTTCAAATTTGTTTCCATAAACNTCTTCATGAGTTTTAAANATAACTTNAGAGTTTGAATTTGTCTGCTTAATNACCATTTCNGCNANNTCTTTTATTGAAATTTCTTCAGTTTGACCTATNTTAAAGATNTCTCCNTACAANCCNTTTTGAGCTAGCAAATAAAAATAATTTACTACATCACCCACCCANGTAAATGANCTTGTTTGATTNCCTTCNCCGTGAATAATAATTGGCTCATTTTTTANAGCAGCTTCAATAAATTTTGGAACAACCATNCCAAATTCAGAAAGTTGATTTGGACCAATAATATTAAATAGCCTNACAATTATTGGATTNANNTTTCCATCATTGTGTTCTGAAAGAGCTAAAAACTCATCTATNAATTTAGATGCAGCATAAGACCATCGCAATTTTGTAGGTGGTCCAATTAAACTTTTTGATTCTTCTGTCCAAATCGGATCAGCGGACACTCCATATACTTCTGAAGTAGAAGTTAAAAGAAGAGGTACATTGTTAATTTTGCAAGCTTCAATGATTTTATGAGTTCCTTCAATATTTGTGAGCAAAGCTTTACTTACATTATCCATAATATATTGAACACCTACTCCTGCGGCTAAATGAAAACAAAAATCATAATCATCCAATAAAAGATTTAAATCATCACAATCTTCAACCCTTTCATCAATTAAAGAGATTTTTTCATCTTTTAAAAAATCATTAATATTTTCTATTTTTCCCGTTGATAGGTCATCAATAATTAAGATTTTATCTGTCTCATTCTCAATCAGTTTTTTAATAAGATTAGACCCAATAAAACCAGCACCGCCAGTAATTACTACCTTTTTTAGCTTATTATTCATATTCATATTTAAAATTTAGTTTTTCTATTGAGCTTTCATACTCTTTATACCACTCTACAGTTTTTTTTATTCCATCTTCAATATTTGTTGTCGGTTGCCAATTTAAAATTTTTTTAGATAATTCCAAGCTTGGTAAAACAACATCAACATCTTTATAAGCTCTTTCTTTATTTATTATCTTCCCCTTTTTTTCTATATGCTTCTCTATTAGTTCGATTACTTCATTTAGAGACCAAGTTTGATTTGAACCAAAATTAAAAGTACCTTCTTTTTTATATTTCAGCAACTTTTGAATTCCATCCACAATATCAGAGATATAAGTAAAAGATCTTCTTTGGTTTCCATCACCATAAATAATTACATCTTGGCCAGATGCAATCCAATGAATAAATCTTAAAATTGACATATCGGGCCTTCCAAAAGGACCATAAACTGTAAAAAATCTAGAAATTTTAATAACGGTACTTGTGTCATCAAGGATGTTTTTTGCCAATGTTTCACCAAACGATTTTGTTGATGCATAGACAGATGGTGGATTGAATAGCTCATCTTTATTTTCAACTGCTAGTTGTTTTCCAGTATCACCATAAATTGATGAAGTTGATGCAATTAAAATTTGTGGCACGTCATATTCTTTAACTTTTAAGCTTAAATTTGTAGTTCCTAATGTGTTGTCCATTAAATATTTTTCAGGATCATCAAAACTTTGTCTAACACCAGCTCTCGCGCCTAAATGAACAACAGCTTCACAATTTTCAAATATATGAGAATTTTTGTTTAAGGTATCCATATTTGCCAAATCAATTTGATGAAATTTAAAATTCGGTTTTTTTTCTAGATATTTCAGCCTAAGTTCTTTGAATCTACTATCGTATGCGTCGTTTAACGAATCTAAACCAATCACTTCAGTATTTTTATCAATATTATTTATAAGATTAAAACCAACAAAACCGCATGAACCAGTGACAATTATTTTTTTCACTATCAAATTCTAACTCTTTTAAAGTTTACTTATTGATATTTCTCATTTCTATTATTATTTATTATATGCTTAAATTTCTTGGCCAAGCAGGCTTCATGTATGAAACAAATAAAGAAATTTTATTAATGGATCCCTGGATGTCTCGAGAAGGTGCTTTTGATTCTTCGTGGTACCAATTTCCTTCCAATCATGACTTGGGTGATCAATTAAGAGAAGAAATTAAATTATCAAACAAAGAAATTTACATTTATATCAGCCATGAACATAAAGATCACTTTGATGTTCCTTATTTGAAAACACTTGATCTTTCAAAGATAAATTTTATTACTCCAAAATTTAGAAGAGATCATGTTGCCTCAGTACTGAATAATTTGAATCCAAAATCTGTAACTACACCTATTGATTCAGAAGTTTTAAATATTGGAAATATGGAAATTAGATTATTTCTTGATGATCAAGAAATTGTAAGAGACTCAGCACTTGGTTTAATTGATAAAGAGAAAGGCTTCACTTTCTTAAATTTAAATGATTGTAAAGTTTACGATAGAGTTGATGAGTTAAAAGATATTTACAAAAATTTTGATGCTTTCACCTGTCAATTCTCAGGTGCTGTTTTTCATCCAGTCTGTTATGACTATCCAGAGAAAAAGTACAAAGAAATATCTGAATCAAAAGTTTTTGGCAAATTTAATTCTGTTAGAAACTTAATCAGTAAGTTTGAACCAAATTTATACATACCAGCTGCAGGTCCGCCAGTGTTTCTAGATCCAAACTTAATCAATATTAATTTTCAGGAAGTAAATATTTTTTCATCTCCTTTTAAATTTCAAAATTATTTAAGAGAGAATATGCCAGAATTAAATGTCGAAGTGCCCTTACCAGGTACGGTGTTTAATTTTCACAATGATAAGAATATTGAAATTAATCATCCTGTTGATAATGTTGAAGAACAATTTGATAAAGAAAATATAAGAAAATATGCTGAAAAGTATTCATATGTTTTTGAAAATAGAAATAATCAAAAATCAGAATATGATCCTATACAAATTCAGCAAAAATTATTGATAGAACTTACATCTAAACTTGAAAACTTTAATATAGAACAAAATATGGATGTTGTTATGGAATTTTCTATAGATGAGATTCCTGATTCATCTATATTTGTAAATTTCGATAATAAAGAAATATTGATATTGGATAAAAATCAAAATAGTTCATCAAATACCTATGAAATTAGTTGTTCTGCGGGTGATCTAGGAAGGTTGTTAGATGGGTATCTTAATTGGGAAGATTTTATGCTTTCATTTAGGCATAAACTCAAAAGAACACCTGATATTTATCAAGTAGCGATTAATGGGTTTCTAACAATGGAAAAAGAAGATGTTGAGGAATTTGTTAATAATTTAATGCGACTTCAAAACCAGCGTGAGCGTATTACTGTAGAAGCCGGGGGAGTGCTTTATTCTATAGACAAGTATTGTCCTCATCAAGGTAGCGATCTTACGACACACCAAATAGAAGATGAAAGGTACCTTATTTGTCCAAAACACAGATGGACATTTGATTTAGAAAATGAAGGCAAAGCAGTTGGTCTTGATGCAACCATTAATGCGGTTGATCTTGATGGGGATGGATCTTAAAGCAATTGACCTCAAGCCCTTACTCACATTTAGTAGTAATTCCAACATATAACGAAATTGATAATATTCCAGATTTTGTTTCTGAAATTTCAAAATTTAATGTTTCAGTATTATTTGTTGATGATAATTCACCTGATGGAACTGGAGAATTATTAAGTAAAATATCAAAATCAAACCCTAAAATTAAGATATTGAATAGAGCATCTAAACAAGGATTAGGTTCTGCATATAGAGACGGATTTGGATGGGGAATTGAAAAAGGGTATGAATTTTTTATTGAAATGGATGCAGACTTTTCTCATAGATTTGATGATTTGAAAAACATTTTAGAAGTTTCTACAAATTTTGATTTAATAATTGGAAGTAGATATGTAAGT
>PACV01000058.1 GCA_002702875.1 Flavobacteriaceae bacterium | reverse complement strand
ATCTCGTTTTCTTTGACAACATTTAGTTTAGGAACTAATCTTTTTTCATAAAAAACTACTTTCCCATCCACTTCAACTCTTTGAACATTTTGATCTGAATTAAATGAATTTTGACCAAAAAAATAAAATGGTATTAAGAGTAATTTAATACAAAAACTAATTTTTTTCATTACTTAAATTTAAAACAGAAACCCGCAAACCTTGTTTAATAATATATTTTTTATTTAATTTTTTTAAATCTTTTAATTTTTAGGTTATTAAATTGTTAAAGTATTAAAAAAATGGGTATTTTTTTTTGGTTTTTATATATTAGCACATCACAAAAAATTTAAAAAAAATGAAAAAAAAATTTACCTTATTAGCTTTAGTGTTATTTTTTGTTTCAAATGCTCAATCAACTCTAAATGAATTGGTTCAGGATTGGCAAAGATCAAAACTACACTCTATTGCCATTATTAATTCTATGCCAGAAAATAAATTAAGTTTTAAAGCAAGCGAAGAAACAAGAACTTTTGCTGAAGAATTTTTTCATATCGTAGGTGCCAATTATGGAATGTCTTCTACTGTTTTTGAGGTGGAAAATATTGGTAAAGGTTTCTCCAAAGACCTAACAAAAAAAAATTTATTAAAACAGGTAGAAGATTCTTATAATTTTGTAATAAAAAATTTAGGTTCATTTGATGTAGATAAATTTAATGATCAAATTAAAATGTTTGGTAAGTATGATATAACTAAAGGTAGGGCTTTAGTCAAAATTTATGAGCACCAAGCACACCATAAATCAAAAGCAATTGTAATTCAAAGAGCATCTGGTGAAACCTCACCTAATTACATGTTATTTTAATTCATAATTGTAAAAAAAAAATATTTCAAAAAAACTTGATTAACATTAAGTTTTATACATTTTTTTTTCTAAATTTGCAAACCTTTAATAACATTCAAATAACTCAATTATGGCTAAAGAAACATTTGACCGTTCGAAACCTCACTTAAACATAGGTACAATAGGTCACGTAGATCATGGAAAAACTACACTAACTGCTGCAATTACAAAAGTACTTGCTGACGCTGGATTTTCAGAAGCAAAAAGCTTTGATCAAATTGACAATGCTCCTGAAGAAAAAGAAAGAGGTATTACAATTAATACTTCGCATGTTGAATATCAAACAGAAAATAGACATTATGCTCATGTTGACTGTCCTGGTCACGCCGATTATGTTAAAAACATGGTAACAGGTGCTGCTCAAATGGATGGTGCCATATTAGTTGTTGCTGCAACTGATGGTCCTATGCCTCAAACCAGAGAACATATACTTCTTGGGAGACAAGTTGGTGTCCCTAGACTGGTAGTGTTTCTAAACAAAGCTGATATGGTTGATGATGAGGAATTGTTAGAACTTGTAGAGATGGAAGTTAGAGAATTACTTTCATTTTACGACTATGATGGTGATAATACTCCTTGTGTTTTAGGTTCTGCCCTTGGTGCACTTAATGGTGAAGATAAATGGGTTGAAACTGTAAAAAAATTAATGCAAGAAGTAGATAACTATATAGAACTCCCTAAACGTGATGTTGAAAAAGATGCTCTTATGCCAGTTGAAGATGTTTTTTCTATTACTGGTAGGGGAACTGTCGCTACTGGTAGAATAGAAACTGGTGTATTTAATACTTCAGATACTGTTGATATCATTGGTATGGGTGCTGAAAAACTATCTTCAACAGTAACAGGAGTTGAAATGTTCAGGAAAATTCTTGACAGAGGTGAAGCTGGAGATAATGTTGGTATTTTATTAAGGGGTATAGAGAAGACAGATATTAAAAGAGGAATGGTTATTTGTAAACCTGGTTCTGTAAAACCCTATGATAAGTTTGAAGCTGAGGTATATATCCTTAAAAAAGAGGAGGGTGGTAGACATACGCCTTTCCACAATAATTATCGCCCACAATTTTATGTTAGAACTACTGATGTGACAGGTACAATCAATCTTCCAAAAGGAGTGGAAATGGTTATGCCTGGAGACAACCTAACAATAAGTGTAGATCTTATTCAACCAATTGCTTTAAGTGTTGGTTTGAGATTTGCAATTCGTGAGGGTGGAAGAACAGTTGGTGCAGGACAAGTAACAAAGATTTTATAGATTTAGTATTAATCAGGTAACAATTTATTAATGTTTACCGCATTTAAATTTTTAACGGGTTTAGCTCAGTTGGTAGAGCACTGGTCTCCAAAACCAGGTGTCGGGAGTTCGAGTCTCTCAACCCGTGCTTAAAAATTATAAGTTTAATGATAACAGTTTTAAATTATATTAAAGAGTCTTTTGATGAATTAAGAAACAACGTTTCTTGGACTCCCATCAATCAGCTTCAAAAACTTACTGTTGTTGTTCTGCTTTTTTCTTTAATTTTCTCAGTTGCAATTTGGGGAGCTGATACAGTTCTCTCTAGTGTAATTACTTCATTTTTTAAACTAATAAATGGTTAACAATGGTAGAAACTTCAGAAAATAAGTGGTATGTAATTAGAGCTGTAAGTGGAAAAGAGTCTAAGATTAAAGATTATATTATGACTGAAATTTCTAGGTTAGGATTTCAAGATCATATTGAAGAAATTCTTGTTCCTACTGAAAAAGTTATTCAAATTAGAAATGGTAAAAAAATCAATAAAGAAAAGGTTTACTTTCCTGGATACATTATGATCAAAGCTAATTTAGTAGGTGAGGTTCCCCACATAATAAGATCAGTTACAAACGTTATAGGTTTCTTAGGGGAGACAAAAGGAGGTGATCCAGTTCCATTGAGAATTTCAGAAGTTAACAGAATGTTGGGGAAAGTAGACGAGCTTGCATTAAATAGGGAGCAAACAGTAATACCTTTTGTATTAGGTGAGACTATTAAGGTTATCGATGGTCCTTTTAATGGATTCACTGGAACTGTTGAAAATATAAATGAGGAAAAGAGAAAGTTAGAAGTTATGGTTAAAATTTTTGGTAGGAAAACTCCCCTTGAATTAAGCTATATGCAGGTTGAAAAAATTTAGATTATGGCTAAGGAAGTAGATAAGATTTTAAAATTACAAGTTAGAGGTGGAGCAGCAAATCCATCTCCGCCTGTTGGACCTGCTCTTGGAGCTGCAGGTTTAAATATAATGGAATTTTGTAAGCAGTTTAATGCAAGAACACAGGATAAACAAGGAAAGGTACTACCTGTTGTAATTTCTGTTTTTAAAGATAAATCTTTTGAATTTGCTATTAAAACCCCTCCTGCTGCTGTGCAGTTAATGGAAGCTGCTAAAGTGAAAAAGGGTTCTGGTGAACCTAACAGAGATAAGGTGGCAACTGTATCTTGGGATCAAGTAAAGATAATTGCTGAGGACAAGATGCAAGATTTAAATGCATTTACCATAGAGTCTGCTATGAAGATGGTCGCTGGAACTGCCAGGTCGATGGGATTCAAAGTAAACGGAAAATTCCCCAGTTAATTGTTTATGAAAAAAGTATCAAAAAATAGAAAAAAAATTATTGACAAAGTTGTTAAGGGAAAACTATATTCAGTTGATGAGGCATCCTCTTTAGTTAAAGAGATTACAAGTCAAAATTTTGATCCGTCAGTTGATTTAGCTGTGAGACTTGGTGTCGATCCAAAAAAAGCAGATCAAATGATTAGAGGTGTAGTTTCCTTACCTAATGGTACAGGTAAATCTTTAAAAATACTTGCTTTAGTTACTCCTGATCTAGAAAACGATGCGAAAGAAGCTGGTGCTGATTTTGTTGGATTAGATGATTACCTTAATAAGATTAAGGGAGGATGGACCGATGTTGATGTTATAATTACTGTCCCAAGCGTAATGCCAAAGTTAGGTCCATTGGGAAAAATTTTAGGACCTAGAGGTTTAATGCCAAATCCTAAGTCTGGCACCGTTACTAATGATGTCAAAAAGGCTGTAACTGATGTTAAAAGCGGTAAAATTGATTTTAAAGTTGATAAGTTTGGAATCATCCACGTATCTGTAGCTAAGGCTTCCTTTTCACCGCAAAAAATTTCTGAAAACATTAATGAGTTCTTAAGAACTGTACTAAAATTAAAACCCTCATCTGCAAAAGGAAATTATTTCAAAAGTATTTTTATATCTACTACGATGAGTCCCAGTATTCAAATTGACAACAAAATTTTTAATTAGAGATATGACTAAAGAGGAAAAATCAAAAGTAATTAAAAATCTAGCAACTGAAATTTTTGAAAACAGTTCAATATATTTTACAAATATTGAGGGTTTGAATGCCAAAGAAACTACTTCTTTGAGAAGAGCATGTTTCAAGGAAAATATTAAGTTAGAGGTAGTTAAGAACACCTTGTTAGAAAAAGCAATTGAAAGTTGTGAAAGAGATTTTGGAGAACTGAAATCTACACTTAAAGGTAATACNTCACTTATGNTNTCTGAAGTTAGCAATGCACCTGCTAANCTAATTAAAAANTTTAGAAAAAAATNAGATAAGCCAATTTTAAAAGGTGCTTTTATACAAGAATCNGTTTACATTGGTGATGATAAGTTAGATACTCTTGCTAANTTAAAATCCAAAGAGGAGTTAATTGGAGANGTAATNACTATTCTTCAGTCTCCATCNAAAAATATTATTACATTATTNAAATCTGGAGATCAAAAAATTTCTGGAATAATAAAAACCTTATCTAATAGATGAAAGATTTTAAAAGAAATACTAATTAAAAATAATTAAAATGGCAGATATAAAACAATTCGCAGAACAACTAGTTAATTTAACTGTTAAGGAAGTTAATGAATTAGCTGAAATATTAAAAAATGATTATGGAATCGAGCCTGCAGCAGCAGCTGCTGTAGCAGTAGCAGGTCCTCAATCGGGAGGTGATTCAGGTGATGGTGCTGAAGATAAATCTGAATTTGATGTGATTTTAAAAGCCCCAGGTGGATCTAAACTAGCTGTTGTAAAGCTAGTTAAAGAGTTAACAGGATTGGGTTTAAAAGAAGCTAAGGATTTGGTTGATAATGCTCCAAAACCAATTAAAGAGGGAATCGCAAAAGATGAAGCTGAAGGTTTAAAAAAATCTCTTGAAGAAGCTGGTGCTGAAGTTGAATTAAAATAGTATTAATTCGATTTTGATTCCGTATGATTTTCTTATCAATTTATTAACTGTTGTAAAAAATAAATAATGTCAAATAATTTTAATAATAGGGTTACTTTTTCATCAGCAAAAAAATCCCCTGGATATCCTGATTTTCTTGATATTCAAATAAAGTCCTTTCAAGATTTTTTTCAATTAGAAACAAAGACAATTGAGAGAGCTGAAGAGGGACTCTTTAATACATTCAAAGAAAACTTTCCTATCACTGATACCAGAAATCAGTTTGTTTTGGAGTTTATTGATTATTTTATTGACCCACCCAGGTACAATATTCAAGAATGTATTGAGAGAGGTTTGACGTATTCTGTCCCACTTAAGGCAAGATTAAAGCTTTTCTGTACAGATCCTGAGCATGAAGATTTTGAAACAATAGTTCAAGATGTTTTCTTAGGTCCCATGCCATATATGACCCCTAGTGGAACATTTGTAATAAATGGTGCTGAGAGAATAGTTGTCTCTCAATTGCACAGGTCACCTGGTGTCTTTTTTGGACAATCTTTTCACGCTAATGGAACCAAGTTATACTCTGCTCGTGTTATTCCATTTAAAGGATCATGGATTGAATTTGCAACTGACATAAACAATGTGATGTATGCATACATTGACAGGAAAAAGAAATTACCTGTAACTACTTTATTTAGGGCAATTGGATATGAGAGGGATAAAGATATTCTTGAGATTTTTGATTTGGCTGAAGAGATAAAAGTAACAAAAGCAGGTTTAAAGAAAATTTTAGGTAGAAAGCTGGCGGCTAGAGTTTTAAATACATGGCATGAAGATTTCGTTGACGAGGATACTGGCGAAGTAATTTCAATTGAAAGAAATGAGATAATTATTGATAGAGACACAGTAGTTGAAAAAACCCATATTGATTTAATTCTTGAATCAAACATTAAAACTGTTCTTCTTCACAAAGAAGACGCTCACATGTCTGATTATGCTATTATACACAACACTTTACAAAAAGATCCAACTAACTCAGAAAAGGAGGCTGTTGAGCATATCTACAGACAATTAAGGAATGCTGAACCTCCAGATGAAGAGACTGCTAGAGGTATAATTGACAAGTTATTTTTTTCTGATCAAAGATATAATCTGGGAGACGTTGGAAGGTATAGAATGAATAAAAAGCTTGGTAATGATGTTGATATGGAAAATCAAGTTTTGACTAAAAAAGATATCATTACCATTGTCAAATATCTAATAGAGTTGATTAATTCAAAAGCTGAAATTGATGATATTGATCATTTATCTAATAGGAGGGTAAGAACTGTTGGTGAACAATTGTCAACTCAATTTGGCATAGGTCTTGCAAGGATGGCAAGAACTATAAGAGAGAGAATGAATGTTAGAGACAATGAAGTTTTTACTCCTATAGATTTAATAAATGCTAAAACTTTATCTTCAGTTATTAATACTTTCTTTGGAACAAATCAACTTTCTCAGTTCATGGATCAAACCAATCCACTAGCTGAAATTACTCATAAGAGAAGATTGTCAGCTTTAGGTCCAGGAGGTTTATCCAGAGAAAGGGCAGGCTTTGAGGTTAGAGACGTCCACTACACGCATTATGGAAGGCTTTGTCCTATAGAAACTCCTGAAGGTCCAAATATTGGATTAATATCTTCTTTGGGAGTTTATGCTAAAGTTAATAATTTAGGGTTTATTGAAACTCCATACAGAAAAGTGGAGAAGGGAAAGATTGATTTAAAAAATACTGTTTATTTATCAGCTGAGGAAGAAGAGAATAAATTTATTGCGCAGGCAAACATTCCCTATGATGAATCTGGTAATATAACTGTTAGTAAAACAATTGCAAGACAAGAGGGAGATTTTCCAGTTGTTGATTCAAGCTCTATAAATTACACAGATGTTGCTCCAAATCAGATTGCATCAATTTCAGCATCTTTAATTCCATTTTTGGAACATGACGATGCCAATAGAGCTTTAATGGGATCAAATATGATGCGACAGGCTGTACCACTACTTAGACCTGAGTCTCCAATTGTAGGAACTGGTTTAGAATTGCAAGTTGCATCTGACTCAAGAGTTTTAATAAATTCTGAGGGAGATGGAACTGTAGAGTATGTTGATGCGGAAAAAATTATCATTAAATATAATTTTTCAGAAACTGAAAAATTGGTAAGATTTGAAGGTGATACAAAAAAATATGACCTTATAAAATTTAGAAAAACAAACCAAGGAACATGCATTAATCTTAAACCACTAGTAAAAAAAGGAGATAAGGTTATCAAGGGCCAAATTTTGTCTGAGGGATATGCTACCCAAGATGGTGAGTTAGCTTTAGGTAGAAATTTGAAAGTTGCATTTATGCCATGGAAAGGTTATAATTTTGAAGATGCTATTGTTATATCTGAGAAGGTTGTTAGAGATGATATTTTTACATCAATACATATTGATGAGTATTCTCTTGATGTGAGGGATACCAAACTTGGAGCTGAGGAATTGACCAACGACATACCAAATGTTAGTGAGGAAGCTACAAAAGATTTAGATGAATTTGGTATGATTAGAGTAGGAGCAGAGGTTAACCCAGGTGATATATTAATAGGGAAAATTACTCCTAAAGGTGAATCGGACCCAACTCCGGAGGAAAAATTATTAAGAGCAATTTTTGGAGATAAAGCTGGAGATGTTAAAGATGCCTCTTTGAAAGCGCCTCCTTCACTTCACGGAACTGTAATTGATAAGAAACTTTTTACCAGGTCAATTAAAGATAAGAGAAAGAGAAACCAGGATAAATTAGAACTTGAGGAACTTGAAAAAAGATTTGAAAAAAAATTCGTTGAATTAAAAGTGTCACTAGTTGAAAAACTTTTTACTATTGTAAATGGTAAGACTTGTCAAGGTGTTGAAAATGATTTGGGTGAAGAAATACTTCCTAAAGGAAAAAAATATTCATTAAAAATGTTGTCAAATGTTGATGATTATTCTCATCTTACAAAGGGTGATTGGACAATAGATGACGTCACTAACTCTATTATAGCTGATCTTATTCATAATTACAAAATTAAAGAGAATGACCTTCAAGGTTCTTTAAGAAGAGATAAATTTACAATTAGTGTTGGCGACGAGCTTCCAGCCGGTATAAAAAGGCTAGCGAAAGTTTACATTGCAAAAAAAAGAAAGTTAAAGGTTGGAGATAAAATGGCAGGTAGACATGGTAACAAAGGTATTGTCGCTAGAATCGTTAGACAAGAGGAGATGCCTTTCTTAGAGGATGGAACCCCTGTTGATATTGTATTAAATCCTTTAGGTGTCCCCTCAAGAATGAATATTGGTCAAATATATGAAACTGTTCTTGGTTGGGCTGGTCAAAAACTAGGTAAGAAATTTGCAACTCCAATATTTGATGGTGCTTCTTCTGAAGAAATAGATAAGCTCACAAAAGAGGCAGGTGTTCCTACTTATGGTCATACTTATTTATATGATGGTGGTACAGGTGAAAGATTTGACCAACCTGCTACCGTTGGGGTAATCTATATGTTAAAATTAGGACATATGGTTGACGACAAGATGCATTCTAGATCAATTGGTCCTTATTCTCTAATTACTCAACAACCACTCGGAGGTAAAGCTCAATTTGGTGGTCAGAGATTTGGTGAAATGGAGGTTTGGGCTTTAGAGGCTTATGGCGCATCAAGTACACTTCAAGAAATTTTGACTGTTAAGTCGGATGATGTAGTAGGTAGAGCCAAAACGTATGAATCAATTGTTAAGGGAGATTCTTTGCCTGAACCCGGACTCCCAGAATCATTCAATGTCCTCATGCACGAGTTAAGAGGTCTTGGTTTAGATATAAGACTAGAGGAGTAATAATTTTATAATAATATTAATATCAAATTTATGATTAAGAATAATGAATCCATAACACAAAAAAAGTTTAATAAAATCACAATTGGTTTATCTTCTCCTGAAGTGATTTTAGGTAGTTCTAGAGGTGAAGTATTAAAGCCAGAAACAATCAATTACAGAACTCACAAACCTGAAAGAGATGGCCTTTTTTGTGAAAGAATTTTTGGTCCAGTTAAAGATTATGAGTGTGCGTGCGGGAAGTATAAACGTATAAGATATAAAGGAATTGTATGTGATAGATGTGGTGTTGAGGTGACTGAAAAAAAGGTTAGAAGAGATAGAGTTGGCCATATCAGCTTAGTTGTTCCAGTTGCACATATTTGGTATTTTAGATCTCTACCAAACAAAATTGGTTATCTTCTAGGCTTACCATCCAAAAAACTTGACATGATTATATATTATGAAAGATATGTTGTAATTCAACCAGGAAATGCAACAAATTCTGAGGGAGAGCCATTAAAGAAATTGGATTTTTTAACCGAAGAAGAATATCTTAATGCTATGGAAAGTATTTCTTCTGAAAACAATTTTTTAGATGATGAAGATCCTGAAAAATTCATTGCAAAAATGGGGGCTGAGTGTTTAATAGAACTATTATCTAGAATTAACTTGCATGAGCTTTCATATGAGTTGAGACATAAAGCAAATAATGAGACATCAAAACAAAGAAAAACTGAAGCTTTGAAGAGACTTCAAGTTGTTGAGGCTTTTAGAGAGGCTAATGAAAGAAAAGAAAATTTACCTGAGTGGATGATTATGAAAGCTATTCCAGTAATTCCTCCCGAATTGAGACCATTAGTTCCCCTTGACGGAGGAAGGTTTGCTACTTCCGACTTAAATGACTTGTACAGAAGAGTTATTATAAGAAATAATAGATTAAAAAGATTGGTTGAAATTAAAGCTCCTGAGGTGATTTTGAGAAATGAAAAAAGGATGCTTCAAGAGTCAGTTGATTCTTTATTTGATAATACAAGAAAATCCTCTGCTGTAAAAACTGACTCCAATAGACCACTCAAATCATTATCAGATTCACTTAAAGGTAAGCAAGGTAGATTTAGGCAAAATTTATTAGGAAAAAGAGTTGATTATTCTTCTAGATCAGTAATCGTTGTTGGCCCTGAGCTCAAGTTATATGAATGTGGATTGCCCAAGGGAATGGCAGCTGAGCTCTACAAACCATTTATAATAAGGAAGCTAATTGAAAGAGGAATTGTTAAAACTGTGAAGTCTGCAAAAAAAATTATTGATAGAAAAGAACCTGTAGTTTGGGATATACTTGAAAATGTATTGAAAGGTCATCCAGTTCTTTTAAATAGAGCTCCTACGTTACATAGACTTGGTATTCAAGCATTTCAACCAAAATTAATTGAGGGTAAAGCAATTCAGTTACACCCATTAGTTTGTACAGCTTTTAATGCTGATTTTGATGGTGATCAAATGGCGGTACATTTACCACTTGGATCTGAAGCGATTTTAGAGGCTCAATTATTAATGTTAGCATCTCACAACATTTTAAACCCAGCTAATGGATCTCCAGTGACTGTGCCATCACAAGATATGGTATTGGGGTTATACTACATGACAAAAGAATTAAAGTCAACTAAAGAAAATAAAGTTAAAGGAGAAGGCTTAACATTTTACTCTTCAGAAGAAGTTAACATTGCATACAATGAGAAAAAAGTTGATTTGAATGCTTCAATTAAAATTAAGATTTTAACTGACGAAAAAGAAACAACTAAGACTAAAATTATTGAAACTACAGTTGGTAGAGTTTTATTTAATGAAGTTGTCCCTAAAAGTGCTGGTTATTTCAATGAGGTTTTAACCAAAAAAGCATTAAGAGAAATTATTGGAAAAATTTTAAGGTATACAAGTGTACCTGAAACCTCCGAATTTTTAGATAAAATTAAAGATATGGGATANGCGTTTGCATTTAAAGGTGGNCTTTCATTTAGCTTAGGTGACATAATAATTCCACCNGAAAAGAATCCANTAATNGATGAGGCAAATAAAAAAGTTGATGGTATTCTTGGTAATTANAATATGGGNCTNATAACAAACAANGAAAGATATAATCAAATTATTGATGTTTGGACNTCTACAAATTCTCATTTGACAAGTTTATCCATGAAAAGAATTAGTGAGGATAAACAGGGATTTAATTCTGTATATATGATGCTTGATTCAGGAGCCAGAGGATCAAAGGAACAAATCAGACAATTGACAGGTATGAGGGGATTAATGGCTAAACCAAAAAAATCAAATGCTGGAGGAGGAGAGATTATAGAAAATCCTATTTTATCAAATTTCAAAGAGGGACTTTCTATTCTTGAATATTTTATATCAACTCATGGAGCAAGAAAAGGTTTAGCTGATACAGCACTTAAAACAGCTGATGCAGGTTATTTGACAAGGAGACTTGTTGATGTGTCACAAGATGTTATTATAAATATAGAGGATTGTGGAACTCTTAGAGGTCTAGAAGTAATGGCCCTGAAAAAAAATGAAGAAGTTGTTGAAACTTTATCTGAGAGAATAAAGGGTAGAGTAGCCTTGTATGACGTTGTCGATCCAATCACAGAGGAAATTTTCGTTGAAGCTGGAAATGAAATATCTGACGATATCGCTGATTTGATTGACAATTCACCAATCGAAAGTGTTATGGTTAGATCACCTTTAACGTGTGAAGCACCAAAAGGAATATGTACACTTTGTTATGGCAGAAATTTAGCTAACAACAAAATGGTTCAAAAAGGTGAGGCTGTAGGAGTTGTTGCAGCTCAGTCTATTGGTGAGCCAGGTACGCAACTTACATTAAGAACTTTTCATGTAGGTGGTGTTGCCGGAAATGTATCTGAGGAAAATCAAATTATCTCAAAATTTAATGCCAAAGTTGAATTGGATGATTTAAAAACTGTTGAAACTAAAGATGAAGAAGGTAATCAAGTTACTATAGTCATTTCCAGAACTGCTGAAGTTAGACTAGTAGATTTAAAATCTAAAAACGTTTTAAGTACTAAAAATATACCATATGGCTCGTCATTGTTCGTTAAAAGTGGTGATAAAGTAAAAATAAATGATGTATTATGTAAATGGGATCCATTTAATGGAGTTGTAGTTTCAGAATTTACTGGAAAAATAATATATGAAAATATTGAGCAGGGGATAACTTATCAAGTTGAAATTGACGAACAAACTGGTTTTAAAGAAAAGGTAATTTCTGAATCAAGAAACAAAAAAATAATCCCTAGCCTTATAATTGCTGATAGTAAAGGAAACAATCTTAGAACCTATAATCTACCGTTGGGTGCCCATATAATGGTTGACGACGGAGAAAAAGTTCAAGAGGGTAAAATTCTTGTTAAAATACCTAGAAAGTCAGCTAAATCTGGAGACATCACTGGTGGATTACCAAGAGTAACAGAACTTTTTGAAGCAAGAAACCCTTCTAATCCTGCTATTGTGAGTGAAATTGACGGTGTTGTAACTTTTGGAAAGATCAAAAGAGGAAATAGAGAAATAATTGTTGAATCTAAATTTGGTGACATAAAGAAATATTTGATTAAGTTGTCAAACCAAATTCTAGTCCAGGAAAATGACTTTGTTAAAGCTGGTATGCCTCTTTCCGATGGAGCGATATCTCCTGTTGATATTTTGAAAATTAAAGGTCCATCAGCAGTTCAACAATACCTTGTTAACGAAGTACAAGAAGTTTATAGACTTCAAGGAGTAAAAATAAATGATAAACATTTTGAAGTCATAGTAAGGCAGATGATGAGAAAAGTTAAAATTAATGATCCTGGTGACTCTATTTTTTTAGAAAATCAGCTTGTTCACAAGTATGATTTTATTAATGAAAACGATTCATTGTATGGTAAGAAGGTTGTTGAAGATAAAGGTGACTCAGAAAATTTTAGTGATGGTCAGTTAATTTCGTCACGTCAATTAAGAGACGAGAACTCAATTTTGAAAAGAGAGGGTAAAAAAGAGTTACTTGCTAGAGATGCAAATCCAGCAACTGCAACTCCTGAATTGCAAGGTATTACGCGTGCATCACTTCAAACTAAGTCATTCATATCAGCTGCCTCTTTTCAGGAAACCACTAAAGTGTTAAATGAAGCTGCTGTTAATGCTAAAGAGGATTTTTTACAAGGATTGAAAGAAAATGTAATTGTAGGTCATAAAATTCCAGCTGGTACTGGTTTAAGAGAATATGATGATATAATTGTTGGATCTAAAGATGAATATACAAGTTTGTTAATTAACAAAGAGGAGTTAAATTATTCTGATGAATAAAGAAGAGAAAGGTGGAGCGAAAATTGATATTGAGTTAGATCACACAGTTGCTGAAGGTAAATACGCCAATCTAGTTGTTATAAACCATTCTTCATCTGAATTTATTTTAGATTTTATCTCACTAATGCCTGGATCACCTAAGGCTAAGGTTAAGTCAAGAATAATAATAACTCCGGAACATGCTAAGAGATTAAACAAAGCATTAAAAGAAAATATAGAAAAATTTGAAGTTTCTAATGGTGAAATCAAAACTCAAATTGAGCCAAAATTTCCTGTAAATTTTGGTCCAACTGGTGAGGCCTAATCAAATTCTGATTTTTCTTGAAGTTTTATTTTTGGAAATTTTTCTTTAATAATTTGGACAGAAAAGTCAGAGTCAGCTAAATAAACACTTTTGTTCTCTTTGTCTTTGGCTAAGAATTTGTTTTTTAATTTTTTAAACTCAACCAATTCCTCTTTGTCACTGTTTTTCTCGTCAATCCAAAAAGCTTTATATATTTTTAGGTTTTCGTAACTGCATTTAGCTCCGTATTCATTTTCAAGTCTATATTTAATAACTTCAAATTGAAGAGCTCCAACAGTTCCAATAATCTTTCTATTGTTTATGTTCAAAACAAATAATTGAGCTACACCTTCGTCCATTAATTGAATTATACCTTTATTTAATTGTTTTGATTTGAGTGGATCTTCATTATTTATATATTTGAAATTTTCTGGTGAAAAGTTTAAAATTCCTTTAAAATTTAATTTTTCTCCAGATGTTAAAGAATCTCCAATTTTAAAGTTACCTGTGTCGTGAAGACCCACAATATCTCCTGGAAGAGAAACGTCAACTATTTTCTTTTTTTCTGCAAAAAAAGTATTAGGTCTAGAAAATTTAAAAAATTTATTAAGTCTTACATGTAAATAGGGTTTATTCCTTAAAAATTTACCAGAAACTATTTTTACAAAAGCAATTCTATCTCTGTGATTTGGATCAATATTAGCATGAATTTTAAAAACAAATCCAGAAAATATTTTTTCGTTTGGCAAAACCACTCTCTCTATTGCTTCTTTTTTTTGAGGTTCAGGTGCTATTTTTATAAAAAT
>PACV01000057.1 GCA_002702875.1 Flavobacteriaceae bacterium | reverse complement strand
AATTAGATAGAAAAATCTTAAGTGTTAATTAGTCGGGATGACAGGATTTGAACCTGCGACCCCACGCACCCCATGCGTGTGCGCTACCAAGCTGCGCCACATCCCGAGATAACAAATATCAAGTATTTTTTTCTAATGACAACTAATATTATATTTTTTTAATCTCCAATAATTGTATGGTAAAGGTGTAATAAAACCTACAATAAGCATTATAGGGATAACCCACCATGTGAGTAAAGCTCCTCCAGTTAAAAAAATGTCGGTCAAATTCATTGCCACTTCCATTGAAACCATTGAAATCAGAGACATTCCTAGAGCTGTTTTTATTGCTGAAATAAAATTCATTTGTTTTAAAAGAATTAAGGTTTCAAGTAATATTGAGGTTAATATTCCATTAATAACTGCTATACTCATAACTTCAAAATTTGACAAAGAGTGATTTACGTTTTGAAAGTAAAAAATCGTTCCAAAATCTCCAATTGAGCATCCAATTAAGCACCACAATGTATTTTTTTTTGCTTTTCTCCAAGTTGATTTACAATTCCAGTTCATTTCTTGTGAGATTTAAAACATTATTAATCATATTGTGAATCAAGTAATTTAAATTCTCCAAAAGGTATTTTTCCTCTTAGATTGGTAATTATATTTTTTTTAAGTATTTGAGTTAGAGTCTTTTTTGGCTCAGATTTCAAACTAATAAGGCAAATTTGTCTTGCTGGAACAGGTTTAATAAATTCTTTAAACTGACTGCTTTTATTTTCAAATTTTAATGAATTTAAAAAAGGAACTATAACAATACCATGTCCTTTATCACTTAAATTTATATAGGTTTGTAGATTTTGTGATTCAATTATTTTTGTATAATTTAAATTTAATCCTTTAAATAATTGGGAAACTTGTTTTGAAATAGATGACTCACTTGTGAAAAGTAAATTTTCAAATTCAAAATCACCAATATTTAGTTTTTTTGTATTTTTTAATCTGTGATTTTCTGGCAGGTATACAACAAATGGTTCATAAAATAACGGTTGTTCAATTATATTATTTGTTTTTAAAAAATATGGCGTGATTCCAACGTCTATATCCGATTCTTCAATAGCATTTGTAATATCTTCACTTTTAATTTCTGAAATAACTAATTCGACATTTTTAAATTTTTTTTCAAAGCTAGAAATAATTATATCTGAAATTGATAAAACCAAAGAGGGGGTTATTCCAATTCTGAGTTTTCCAGTAAAAATTTCTTTGTCTAGATTAATAATATCATTGATTTTTTTTTCCTCTAATAATACCTTTTTAGCTTGACTAATAATTTTTTGTCCTAATTCAGTTATCACAAAAGGTTTATTTTTTCTATTAAATATTTTAACCCCTAACTCATCCTCCAATTTTTTTATTTGCATAGTTAAGGATGGTTGACTAAGATTAAGCTTCTTTGAAGCTAATGTAATATTTCCACATTCATTTATTGTAACTAAATATTTTAATTGATTTAAAGTCATAATAAATACTTATTGTTTTATAAAAATAATAAATTTTACTTATTATTAATAATTTCTATATTTATGAATACATTGTTAATTGGCATTTCTCTTTTATCAACTTTTAAATTTGCAATTTTATCAGCAACATCCATACCTTTTGTTACCTCTCCAAATGCTGTATAGTTTCCGTTAAGGTGAGGAGCCCCATTTTTTGCTACCACAATAAAAAATTCATAAGGAGAAGCTAATTTATGTGGATTTTCAATCTCACTGCTAGGCATTGAAATAGTTCCTCTTTTATGTTTAAAACCTTTTTTTGTATCAGGAGGAAGTAGATATTTCCCAATTCTTCTTCTCTTTGTGGAAATTTTTGGATTATCTGAATTCCCTCCTTGAATGATAAAGTCTTTTACAACTCGATGAAATAAAGTATTATCAAAATACTTCTCTTTAACTAGAAAAATAAAATTTGCTCTATGATATTTTGTCTCTTCGTAAAGTTTTATTTCTATTTCTCCATATTTTGTCAATATTTTTATTTTATTCTCTTTATTTTTTTTAGCATATTCATTTAAAAAAGGAATTACATTTTTATCATTTAAAAATTTTTCTTTAATTAAGTTTGATTTTTGGGATTGTTTTAGAATTTTTGGTGGTATTAAAATTTCGTTAGATTTTTTTAATTTTTTTTCTTTACAACCAGTTAAAATGATTAATATTAAAATCAAATATTTATTCATAAATTTTGGATTATTCAAGTTTTATTAAAAGTTTAGTTAAAATTAAAGATTTAGACTTATCTGATGAAATCATTGATAACAAAATGAATTTTTCATCTAGAATAAAAGAATTGATTAAATTAAATAATAAAAAAGTTAATTATAGAAAATCATCGGTCTTGATACTAGTTTATCCCTCAAAAGACCAAATTCCAAAAATTGCATTGTTGCAAAGACCACAAAATTTAGAGTTCCATCCTGGACAAATTTGTTTTCCTGGCGGAAAATACCAAACCACTGATCGAACAAATCTGCATGTGGCCTTGAGGGAAACAAATGAAGAAATTGGTATACCAATTAATAAAATTAAATTTGTAAAAAAACTTTCAAAGATTTATATTCCTCCTAGTAAATTTAAAGTTCATCCTTTTTTAGCTTACATGAATGAAACGCCGAATTTTATAATAGATAAAGATGAGGTAGATTTTGTAATTGAATTTCCGGTTTCATTACTTTTTTATGATAATTCCAAAAAAAAAATTAGAATTAAAAATGATTCTGATGAAATTATCAATTGTTATAAATACGGTGATAAAATAATTTGGGGAGCTACAGCTATGATTTTATACGAATTTGAATTTTTGATAAAAAAAATATTTAATAAAAACTATATTTGGTGTAATGAAAATAATTAGAAGAAATCCCTTTGGACATAATTTGTTCATTAAAAAAATGTTAATTAGATATATGGGTTTATTAACCCATAGAAGGCACAGAGGATTTAATAATTTAAATATCGATGGATCTGAAATAATTAAGGGATTACCCGAAAAGAATGTGTTGTTTGTATCTAATCATCAAACTTATTTTGCTGATGTAATAGCTATGTTACATGTTTTTAATGCCAGCTTAAGTGGCAGGATTAATTCTATAAAAAATGTTGGTTACTTGTGGAGGCCAAAACTTAATATATATTATGTTGCGGCAAGAGAGACAATGAAATCAGGATTATTAGCCAGAATTTTATCTTATGCTGGATCAATTTCAATTGATAGAACCTGGAGAGAATCCGGTAAGTCAATAAATAGAAAAGTTAAAATGAAAGATGTAACTAATATTGGTAAAGCTTTAAATGATGGTTGGGTTATAACTTTTCCTCAAGGAACAACTAAATCATTCAAACCTGTCAGAAGGGGTACTGCTCATATTATTAAAAAATATAAACCTATAGTTATCCCAATAGTAATTGATGGTTTTAGAAGATCTTTTGATAAAAAAGGGTTATTAATTAAAAAAAAGGGAGTAAATCAATCTATGGTAATAAAAAAACCACTTAAAATTGATTACGAAAAAGAAAATATAGAATCAATTATTGAAAAAATTGAGTTTGCAATAGAACAACATCAATCATTTTTAAAGGTCCCTTAGTTTTGGTCTAATTTATTTATAAATAAAGATTTTTTTATTCTTTCAATCTCAGCTCTTACATATCCGGGCTTACCCTCAATTATTCTGACGTTTTTTTCATTATTTGTAATTTTTGTAATAGTTGCTTTTGATAGGGTGTCATTTATTTTTTCTAATTCAATTGTTAAATCAGAATCAATTTTTTTTTTATTATTTTCAATACAAGATGAAGAAATTGTTAGTATTAAAAAGAGAAATAATTTAATTAATTTCATGCAAATATTAAATTTTAATGAATTTAAAAATTACAAAATATTATCTAATTATTGCTATAAAAATTTTTGTTGGTTGTAAATCATTAGATATTTCAAATAATTTCATAAATGAATATAAAAAACCAAATTATTCAAATCAAAATAATTGGGTTGTATTACCAACAAATTATCCAAAGTCTTTAAATGAAATAATCGGTAAGTATAAAGAGAAAGAGCTAGACGTATTTTACATATATCCAACTTTTCTATTAGACAAAAAAAACAAGTCATGGAATTCTAAATTGGATGACAAAAATTTAAAAAAAAATATAATTCAATTAGCTGTAAAATATCAAGCGTCTTGTTGGGCAACTCAAGCTAATTTATATGTGCCATTATATAGACAAGCTCATATTAGATCTTTTGAAGATAAATTTTATGAAAAATATGGTAAAAAAGCTCTAGAATTTGCATATAAGGATATCAAGTTTGCTTTCCAATACTATCTTGATAATTTTAATAGAGGAAGACCAATTATATTAGCTGCTCATAGTCAAGGTAGTATTATGGCTAGGGAATTGTTGAAAGATTTTTTTGATGGCACTGAATTAAAAAAAAAATTAGTTGCAGCTTATTTGCCTGGAATTAAATTTAATTCTAAAGATTTTAAAACTATCAAGTTTATGGAAACAAAAGATGCCTTTGGTGGTTTTGTAACATGGAATTCTTTTAAAAATAAAAAATATCCTAAAAAGTATAATCAGTGGTTTAAAGGAGGATTAACAATTAATCCTATAACTTGGGATTTATCAGAGACTGCTTCTAGAGAAAATCACAAAGGTTTGTTATTTACTGACGACAAAATATACAGAAAAAGTGTATCAGTAACGATAACTGACGGTTTGGTTTGGTCAAGTGTACCTAAAGTGCCAAAAAGATTTTTTCTAAGTTTTATTAAAAATTATCACTTTGCTGATATTAATCTTTTCTGGGAAGACATAAGAATTGATGTTATAAGAAGATTTAGAAATTGGAAAAAAAACAATTAATTAAATATTCATATTTTAGTAAAAAAATAAAATGAAACAAAATAGAAGGAATTTTTTGAAAAAGGGAGCAATTGCTTCATCAATATTTATTGTTCCAAGAAATGTTCTTGGAGGTGTTGGGTTTATTTCGCCAAGTGATCAATTAAACTTGGCTTCAATTGGGTGTGGAGGAAAAGGTAGATCAGATATTCTCAATGCAACTGTAAATGGGAGAGAGAGAGTTATTGCCCTTTGTGATGTTGATAAAAATGGAAATCATGGAGTAACAAGATCAAGAAAAAAATTCTCCGATGCTAAATTTTATTTTAATTTTAAAAAGTTGCTTGATAAAGAAAAAGATCTAGACGCAATTACAATTTCAACTCCTGATCATACTCATGCAATTATTGCTATGGAAGCAATGAAAAGAGGCATCCATGTATATGTTCAAAAACCTTTAACTCATAATATTAAAGAAGCAAGACTTTTGACTGAAACAGCTAGAAAATATAAAATTGTTACTCAAATGGGTAATCAAGGTTGCTCAAATCCTGCTCAAGTTAAAGTTAGAGAATGGTTTGATTCTGGTATGATTGGTAACGTTTCTGAGGTTAGAGTATGGACTAACAGACCTGTATGGCCACAAGGAATTTTATGGCCAAAACCTGATGCTAGTGCAAAACCAAAAGATTTTGATTGGGATCAATGGATTGGACCAGCACCATTAACTGAATTTAATCCCAATATGCACCCATTTAATTGGAGAGGTTGGTGGGTATACGGAACAGGTGCACTAGGAGATATGGGATGCCATATTATTGATATACCTTTTAAAACATTAGGTTTAAATTATCCAACAGCTGTAGAATGTAGTGTTGGAACAGTTTTTACAAGAAAATGGCAGCCTGAGTATATACCTGAGGGATGTCCTCCTTCATCTTCAGTAACGATTGATTTTAATCCAACAAAAAAGAACAATTCTAAATTAAAAATGATATGGACTGATGGGGGTATCAGACCTGCTCACCCTGATTTGATTCCAGCTGATGAGGATTTAGGAGAAACTGGTGGTGGAAACGGAGTCATAATGATTGGTGAAAAAGGAATAATTACAACAGGTGTGTATGGTATGAATCCAAAATTATATAGAAAAGGAGAAAAAACTTTAAGTTTCAATCAACCTATTAATACAGAACCTGAATGGGGACATCAACGAAAATGGATAGATGCAATTAAAGAAGGTTTTGGNTCAAAAAAACATCTTGAATTAACATCTTCATTTGANTATTCTGGTCCTTTAACAGAGACCGTTTTNATGGGTAANATTGCAATTAGAAGTTATCTTTTAAGAAGAGGTGAGGGAAGAAATATGGAGTACTATGCTAGAAAAAAGTTACTTTGGAATGGAGAAAAGATGGAGATTACTAATGTAAAAGAAGCAAATCAGTTTGTAACTAGAAAAGTTAGAGAGGGTTGGGAGATATAAGATGTCTATCCTAGTTACAGGTGGATTAGGGTATATTGGTTCTCATGCGGTTGTTGAATTAAATAAATCAGGTTTTGATACTTTAGTCATAGATAATTTATCAAACTCACACATAAGTGTACTTGAAAATTTGAATAAAATAACTGGTAAAAAAAATCATTTTGAAAATATTGATTTAACAGATAAAAATCATTTAAAACTTTTTTTTGAAAAACACAAATCAATAGAGGGTGTAATTCATTTTGCTGCTTATAAGTCTGTTTCAGAAAGTGTTAATAATCCATTAAAGTATTTTAATAATAATTTGATCTCTTTAATTAATCTTTTAGAGTTGTTAAGTATAAGAAAAATTGAAAATTTTATTTTTAGCTCTTCAGCAAGTGTTTATGGAAACATTGATACTTCTCCGATTAAGGAGTATTTTAAAAAGAAACCCGCATCCCCTTATGCTGAAACGAAATTAATTGGTGAAAAAATTATTTTTGATTTTTCAAAAAAAAATAAAAATTTTAAATCAATATCATTGAGGTATTTTAATCCCATTGGTTCACACGACTCACTTCTAATTGGTGAATTGCCTATAGGACAACCACAAAATTTAATTCCTAGAATTACCCAATCTATCTCTAATAAAATAGATAACCTATGTATTTACGGTAATGATTATAACACAAGAGATGGTACATGTGTTAGAGATTACATCCATGTTATGGATGTAGCTGAATCACATGTTTATGCATTAAAACAATTGATAAATTCAAAAGATTTAATTTATGACGACTTTAATGTTGGTACTGGAGAGGGTAAAAGTGTTTTAGAAATTATTAATTGTTTTGAAAAAACTAATAAATTAGATATTAATTTTTCCTTCAGTAAAAGAAGAGTTGGTGATGTTGAGTCAATTTATGCTGATGTATCTAAAATTAATAAACAACTTAATTGGTATTCAAAATATAAAATTGAAGATGCTTTAAAATCTGCCTGGATGTGGCAAGAAAAGTTAAACAAACAATAATTTTACTATATTAACAAAAATATTTATCATGAAATTAGATAGACGAAAAGTAATTAAGTCAATTTTTGGAGGTAGCTCTTTGGCTTTTTTTTCAAGTTCAACTATGAACATTGTATATGCCAAAGAAAATAAATTTAAGGTTATGAACAAAAACATAAAACAATCTGTCTGTTCTTGGTGTTTTCCTCAATTTTCTTTAGATGAGTTATCTAAAATAGCGAAAGAAATTGGCCTTATTGGGATTGATTTGGTTCCACCATCTGGTTGGAAAACGCTTAAAAATCATGGTTTAAAAGCAACTCTGTGTACTCCTGAAAAATATAGTTTAACAAAAGGTTGGAATGATACAAAAAATCACGAAAACTTAGTTAATGAATATTCCAAACTTATTGATCTTGTTGCTGACGCAGGATTTAGTAATTTATTTTGTGCAAGTGGTAATTCTTTTGGCATGGATAAAGATGCAGGTATTATAAATTGTGAAAAAGGAATTAAACAAATCATATCAAAGGCAGAGAAAAGAAATGTAACAATTGTTATGGAATTATTGAACTCAAAAGTTAATCATCCTGACTATATGTGCGACAAGTCAGATTGGGGAATAAAATTATGTAAAAAGATTGGATCTGAAAATTTCAAACTTTTATATGATATATATCATATGCAAATTATGGAAGGAGACATTATAAGCACTATTAAAAAAAATCACGAATATTTTGCACACTATCATACAGCTGGTGTACCAGGAAGAAACGAAATAGATGAATCCCAGGAACTTAACTACCCCGCAATAATGAGGGCTATTCATAGTACAGGTTATAAGGGTGTTGTTGCCCAGGAATTCATACCAAAAAAAGACCCGATCTCTTCACTTCGTGAAGCAGTAAAAATATGTGATATTTAATTATTCCCAATTTGGTTTTCTTTTTTCTATAAAAGCTTTTATTCCTTCTTTGGCATCTTTAGATTTTATTAATTCTTTCAACATTTTTTGAAGATATTTTTGATTTTTATTTTGATTTGATATATAGTTAAAAGCTTTGATGCCCATATTAATTGCTCTAGGTGCATTTTCAAGAATTTCATTTTTTAAGTCTTCAACTTTTTTGTCTATTACATCATTATCATGAATTTCAGTTATAAGTCCAATTTTTTTTGCTTCTTTAGAATTAATAGTATTTCCTCTAATACACCATGATAAAGCTTTCTTAGGAGGTAAGACCTGGATCAATGATTCCATGACTTGAAACGGAAATAATCCTCTTTTTACCTCAGGTAAAGAAAATTTTAAATTAACAGTTGCAATAACATATGTGCTATTTGCAATTAAAAGAACCCCCCCAGCATAAACATTTCCTGTAACTTTTGAAATTATTGGTTTAGCTGAATTTTTTAATAAATCAGTAATGATTATTTCACTTTTAGGTGAAGGCACTGTTGATTTAATTTTATCTATTTTTGAGTTAATTACCTTAAGGTCTAAACCAGCACAAAAAGTATCACCAGTAGATTCGAAAATAATAATTCTTACATATTTTGAATATTTGGCATATTCTAATAAAACCCCAATTTCATTAATCATTTGTGGGTGAAGGGCATTTTTCTTTTCAGGTCTGTTTAGTTTTATTGATAATGTGTTATCCTTTATGTTGTAAACAATGAAATGAAAATAATAATTTTTAATTTCTTCTTTTGATATTTGTTTTTTAGTAAAAAAATCCATTTAAAAATGTTTTAGACATACGATATTAATCAAGTTTTGTAGTCTTTACAAATCAATCTATGAAATTTATATAAAATCAAATAAAAATTATTGTTTTATATTAAGTTTAGTATATTTGAGAATTAATTTAAGAACTTTTAATATAAAGTTATTATGTATATTAAGATTAATTTCTTTTATTAAAGTTTCTTAGATTAAAAAAAAACAACAATAAAACGAAAATATATATGAAAACAAGTTTCTTAAAACAGATATTCCTATTTGTATTTTTATCCTTTAGTTTTACATTTGTTCAGGCTCAAAATATAATATCGGGAATTATTACAGACGAGGAATCTACTCCATTACCTAGTGTTAACATTGTAGTTGCTGGAACAACTGAAGGTACTTTCACTGACTTTGATGGAAATTTTACTCTTAAAACTAATCAAGATTTTCCTTTTGAAATTGAAATTAGTTCTGTAGGATTTGGTTTACAAAAAGTTACAGTTAGCTCAGCTGACCAAGAAATAAATGTTCAATTAACTGTTGGACAAAATCTTGAGGAAATTATAGTTTCTGCATCTAGGAAGCCCCAAAAGGTTCAAGATGCACCAGCTTCTGTATCAATTATAAGCTCTAGAGATATTGAAAATGCTTCTAGCTCAGTTGTTGATCCAGTTAGAATATTGCAAAACATTCCTGGGGTTACGCTGCAACAGCAGTCAGCTAATTCACTTGGTATTGAGATGAGAGCAGGTTCAGGGCTTTTTGGTACCTCTACATTTGCTCTTTTAGATTACAGATACTTAGTTACTCCAGCTGCTGGAACATTTTTAAGCTACCAAACAGGTATATCTAATTTAGATATAGAAAGAGTAGAGGTAGTTAGAGGTTCAAATTCTGCTTCTTTTGGACCAGGAGTTACATCAGGTGTTGTTCATTTTTTATCCAAAAGTGCAATCGATAGACCTGGAACTTCAGTTGAGGCATATGTTGGAGAATTAAATACAACAGGATACGGTTTAAGACATGCTTATTCAAATGAAGCAAAGACTTTTGGTTATAAAATCAATTTTAATTATCGAAAAGGAGATGACTTTACCCTAGATTTAGTGGAGGACGCAGCTGCAATTGCAGGTTATGCCAAAACAATTTATCTTCCTTCTATTGGACCTGATGGTAAGATAAATGCATCTACTCCAGGGAAAATTCTACTTGGCCCATCAGATACTGATCCTGATGGTGACGGAAATCCTTTAACTGACAATTTCACTAATTACTCTGCAAATGCTCATCTTGAGTTCAGGCCAAGTGATGATTCAGAATACGTTTTAGCTGCAGGATTTGCAAATGGAGGAGGATTATTCTTTAGTGATTTAGGACCTGGTTATACACAAGGAAATGATTATTGGTATCAAGCTAGAATGCAAAGAGGAGGTCTTTTTGCCCAAGCTTACCATAATTACAATGATGGAGGTAGCCTAGAAGCTCCTACGTTTGTATACGGAACTGGTTTGTCTCAGATTGCTGAGAGAAGCAATACTGAAGTACAAATACAATACTCATTTGATTTAGGATCATCAGAATTTTTAATTGGTGGTGATTATAGAAATGTTGTATCAAATTCAAAAAATAGCTTATATGGATCAAATGAGGAAAACGATCCATATAGTATAACTGGTTTTTATATTCAAGGTGAAACGCCTTTATCTAATAAACTATCTTTAACCTATGCAGGTAGAATTGATAAAACAAATTTTTATGACGAATCTGCATTTGCACCAAGAGTTGCTTTAGTTTATAAAGCAAGTCCAAAGCACACTTTCAGAGCATCTTACAACAGAGCCAATGAGGGGGTTACAGCTCTACAACAATATATCGATTTTCCTCTTTTAAGAGTGAGTGGATCATATGGATCACCTGGAGGAATCCAAGCATGGTTATCAGGTCAAGCCAACGATCAGGTGTTTGATTCTTCTTCATTAATAGAAGTAGCTGGAACTCAAGGTGCTGGTCCTGGTGGTGGACCAATTAGAGTTCCTCAAAATACTCCTGGCGTACCATTAAGTATTGTATATGGTGCTACAGCTGGATTGGCTTTACCTGGATTAGAAGCCGCTTTTGCTACCAATCCGTTACTAGCTCCGGTTGCTCCATTTAAAGATGCATTAATGGGATTTTTTAGAGGTGACCAGCCAGCACTTGGTTTAGCTACACCTTACGCTGGTCCAAATACATTTTCAGGTCAATTATATCCTTATGCCTTAACTGATGCATTAGGAGGAGGATTTCCTGAAAGATTTGAAAGTGAATTATGGGGGCAATCTAAGTCAAAAATTGTTGAAGTAAATTCCTTTGAGATTGGATATAGTGGGATTATTGGTGAGAAATTAAAAGTAGGAATTGATTTATTTACTTACAACAGAAAAGGGTTTACAAGCACAACAAATATTGGTCCTACTTTTGGAGCAGTAAACGTTGATTTTCCTGGAGATTTAAGTCAATCAGTCTCTGCCGATGTTTTAGCAAGTGCTGCTCTTAGAAATGTTATTACAGCAGGCGTCACACCTCAAGTTACTGCTGGTGTTGCTCAAGTCGTTGATGCTGGATATGCTCAGGTTGCTGCAGGAGCTGGAGTTGATATTAGTGTAGTTAATGCAGGATTAGTCCCAGGATTTGTAGCTAGAGATGTAGCAATTGCAGCTGGAGTTGCAGCGCAACTCCCAGTTACAGTAAATGCTGCTATGGGTGGTTTAGCTCAAGCAGCTGGATTAGCTTTTACGAGTGCAGGAGAAGGATTTGCTCAAGCAGCAGGGGTATCAAA
>PACV01000056.1 GCA_002702875.1 Flavobacteriaceae bacterium | reverse complement strand
TTTGGTTCAGATTTAAAAAATATATTATTTGAACAAATAACACCACAATCTTTATCTAATGTAGAGGATAGTATTAGACAAAGTTTATCAACTTGGTTACCTTATGTGAGAGTTGCAAATTTAGTTGTTGTTCAAGATGATAGAAATCCAAATCAAGTAGGTGTATCATTAGAATATTCAACTACACTTGAACCAACCGCTTTAGATACAATATCATTCAAGTTTGATTTAGGAGTATAGAATGTCAGATTATAACACAAATAAAAAAATAGTTAAAAAAGAAATAAGTTACCTTGGTAGAGACTTTTCATCCATAAGACAAAATCTTATAGAGTTCGCTAAGACATACTTTCCAAATCAGTATAATGATTTTAACGAATCATCACCAGGTATGATGTTTGTTGAAATGGCATCTTATGTTGGTGATGTATTGAATTACTATGTTGATAATCAATATAAAGAAACACTTTTAAATTATGCAGAAGAAAAGAAAAATGTTTACGACATAGCTCAGTCATATGGTTATAAACCAAAGACTGCAGTTCCTTCTTCAGTTGAATTAGAGGTTACGCAAACTGTACCGGCTAAGTCTGACGGAAGTGGTGGATATATCGCTGACTTAGATTACGCTGGTGTGTTATCTACTGGCGCAGTTGTTACATCTGAAACTGGTATAGATTTTACTTTGTTAGATGAGGTGAATTTCAAAGTATCAAGTTCTCTAGACCCAATGTCAGTAGAGATAGTTACACCAAGCAGTGGAAACATACCTACTGATTTTATACTTAAAAAAAATGTAGTAGCACAATCAGGAACCACAGTTGAACAAACATTTACTTTTAACAATGCTAAAAAGTTTGATAAAGTTACACTAGGAAACAAAGGTGTTAGTGAAATAGTTTCAATTACAGACTCTAACAATAATACTTGGTATGAAGTTCCTTTCTTAGCACAAGATACAGTTTTTCAATCAATAGAAAACACATCATTAAACGAACCAACATTATCATCACACCAAAATGATACACCTTATATGTTGAAGTTAATTAAGTCATCAAGAAGATTTATAACAAGAATTACAGCAGATGACAAAACAGAGGTTAGATTTGGAGCGGGTGTTAGTGATAATCCAGACGAGGTTATTATTCCTAATCCAGACAATGTAGGTTCAGCGTTAGGTTTTGGTGTATCAAGATTAGATGAGTCATTTGACCCAAGTAATTTTATGAAAACAAAAACTTATGGATTAGCCCCAGCTAACACAACACTTACGATTAAATATAGATATGGTGGAGCAGTTGAACATAATGTCAGAGCTAATTCTATAAACTCTGCAAAAGATGTAACATTCACCATTGATAATGGAAACCTAAATTCAGGTTTAGTACAAACTGCACAAGATAGTTTATCATTCAATAATGTGTTACCAGCAACAGGTGGAGCTTCTAAAGAAACTTTAATCGATATAAAACAAAACGCATTAGCTATGTTGAATACACAAAATCGTGCAGTAACAAGACAAGATTACTTAACGAGAGTTTATTCATTACCACAAAAATTTGGAAATATAGCAAAAGCATATGTAATTCAAGATGAAGTGAATCAAATGAATGAACAAAATGATGACGCTACACCAATTTCAAATCCACTAGCACTTAATATGTATTTGCTAGGATACGATGGTCAGAAAAAATTAACCACAATCAATGACGCTGTAAAAAATAATTTAAAAACTTATTTATCACAATACAGAATTTTAACAGATGCGATTAATTTAAAAAGTGCGTATGTAATTAATATAGGTGTAAAATTTTCAATTATAACAAATCGTGGATTTAACAAAAGTGAAGTATTGTTTAATTGTGTTCAAGCAGTTAAAAGACACTTTGATATTTCGAAGTGGCAAATAAACCAACCGATTGTGTTGAGTGATATTGCAAATGAAATATCATTGGTGGACGGAGTAGCTAGTATTGTTCCACCAGAATCTGGTAATCCAGACAAACAATTAATATTAATAGAAAACAAAGCGACCATATCACAAGGATATAGTGGTAATGTATATGATGTTGAAAAAGCATCTAGAAATGGAATTATCTATCCATCATTAGACCCAAGTATCTTTGAAGTAAAATATCCTAATCAAGATATTTTAGGTAAAGTAGTAGGAGATATCTAATGCACTTTTTTCAATTCGGAAACAGAGACACAACAATATTTTCCGGTGGTACGACTTCATCAATAAACACCGGACTAGATGAAATATTAGAAGTAAATAAAATAGTTGCAAATGACGGAACAATACAAAACATTTCAAGAATATTAATTGACTTTGATTACGCTAATATTTCACAATCAGTAATAGAAGGAAGAATACCTTCAACCGCAAAGTATTATTTAAATCTATATGACGCATCATCAGAGGAATTATTAGCTGACCAAAACTTATTTGTTTATATGGTTAGTGGTAGTTGGTCAGAAGGAACAGGAAAACTTGACCACAATCCAGTCACTACTGACGGAGCGTCCTACCAATATCGTAATCAAGACGCTAAAACACCTTGGGTTACAGGTTCAGTATTAACTGACGGGGGTTCTTGGTTTACAGGAAGTATGGGTGGTCAATATAAAGTAAGTTCATCTTTTGCTCTAACAAAGGCCACTAGAGATGTAAGAGTTGATGTAACTGATTTGGTGAAGAACCATTTGTATTCTTCATCATTATTTCCTAACAACGGATTTTTAGTCAAGAGAGAATCTTTATACACGAGTTCAGTAGACTTTTCATTTAATCCAGGTGGTGATACAACAAAAGATGAAAGTAGTTCTACAAGACTTGGTAATTTAAAATTCTTTTCAACTGATACTCATACTATATATCCACCTAAGTTAGAGGTTGTTTGGGACGATAGTTCTTGGGATACAGGTAGTTTATCAGCTTTATCTTCATCCGATTTAGAAAGATTAAAGATTTATTTTCAAAACCTTAGACAAGAGTATCAAGAAAAATCAATAGTAAAATTAAGAGTTGTGGGTAGAGAACTTTATCCAACAACAACATTCGCCACAACACCATCAGAATTAACAATTAAATATTTACCTAGTGCTTCAGTTTTTTACTCAGTAAGAGACGCCGAAACAGAAGAGGTAATTATTCCATTTGGTTCTGGTTCAGCAATCAGTTGTGATTCAACAAGTAACTTTTTTAATATACAAATGGACGCTTTTCAAGCAGAAAGAAATTACAGGTTCTTAGTTCAAGTGGTTAGTGGTAGTGGAGCAAGTAAAGAAATCAACATATATGACGATGAATTCGAATTCAGAGTCGTGAGGTAAAAACAATGCCATATAAATCAACAGACGCAGCAGTAGAAAGTTCTGAGTTCTATGGTATATATAGACAACAAGAACTCGAAAGAAAAAGATTAGAAATCTTAGGTAAAAGAACTGACTACAAAACAAATCCTAAATTTTCAGAACAACTAACAAGAGACTCACGTGGGTTTATCGTTTCATTTGAAGACCCATTTGCTTTTGGAAAAGCCGCTGAAGAACAAGGATATGAATTAGTTACGATAGAATTAAAGTCAAGAAATTTTATCAAAAGATATGATACAAAAATAGATTCGGAGTTCAAAGATTTAATATAATGGCTACATTCGGATTAACAGAAAGACAAAGAGAAAAATATTTTACTCTAAATAAAAGAAGAACTGGATTCGGTAATTTATTAAAAGATAACGCTACCGGAGTAAGAGACTTCGTTCAACTATTTGTGTTTGATACCGAAAGTAGATTAATTGGCGATATAGTTTTAGATTTTGAAAATTTAGTTCAAGAAAATTATTCAAGTGATACCATTAAACTTAATGTTGGACAACACCTTAGAGAATTTTTTAATCTTAGTCAGGGTGATTATCAGGTAGTTTATAAATTTCTTCGAATAGTTGCAGGTAATATTCAATCAGAAGTTTTTTATGACCCAGCTAGAGATGAAATTTACAATGGTCAGTTTAGGTCAGAAGATGTAAATGGACAAATAAAATATTTTACTTTAGTTGACGATGATGATAAATCTGAATCTACTGAAAGAGAAATTTTTAAAAAGAAATTAGCATATGAAATCATTGAAACTAACCAAAGTAGAAATGAATTATTAATCACACCAGACCCACACTTAACAGACCGAGGTGGAGAAATATCAGACATACTTAATAGACAACTTAGTTTAGTTAACGACGATTTAATATTTAGTCCACTTTTATCATTAAACCAACAAGAAAAGAAAATAACTTTTGACCAATCAAAATTTCAACAAGATAGTTATGTTTTAAGAATACCCGATAACGATTTAATTGGATTTACTAAATCTATGAATGGTAATAGAATTGTATTCGAAAACTTTTTCAAAGCTCAAATCCCTACACACTATAAAGGACAATACCTTGCAATTAAATCTGGAACGCAGGATGTAGGTGGAAAAGGAAAAACTAACCTTTGGAAAAACGACATAGTTCCAGGTTCAATTAATGAAGATACATTTATTGATAAAACAGATTATATCTGGCAACTAAATGTAGGATTTCCACCAAGACCCGGTTTAGAAATTATGTTTATGAAAAAGCGTAAAGACTTGTTGGTATCCAAAGTTGTTGGTGATGAAGTTACGGATGGACAAGGTTATTTTATTAGAGAGTTAAATAAAAATTTTAATATCAATAGTATTTCAAATTTACCAAAAAATATATGGCAAACCACCGATAGAGGGCCAAAAGACGGAGACTTTAGTTCTATAATTAGTGGTAGACTTGATTATGAATTAGAGGGAACTTTTCCATATTCATACAATAGACAAACTGATTCTGATAATGTTGACTTAGATGGTATTCTAAAAGTTAACGAACCATATGCATTAGGTGATAATTTAGAAGAAGTTTTCATAGATTGGGAAACAAGAATCGTAGATGTTATTGATAAAAATACAATTAGAGTTAAATCAAATTTAAAAGATTCTTATTTTAAATTAAGACAAGCAGGATTTAAAATATTATCAATTGGAGAAGACAATTATAGAACTGGTAAAATCAATGAGTTAGAATTNAAAAATATGTTTTCAGAAACTTTCTATGTTGAAGAAAAAATNAANGATGTTAATAATTACAAAACATATCTTAGATTAGACAACAACAATAAAGATTTATATTTAATCACCAATACCCTTAAAAGAGATANTGGATTATTACTNAAACTTCAAACACCTTTAGCACAAAATATTGAANTANANGATTTAAANGTAGATATTGTTGANGAGGTNTTGGCTGATTANANNGATAANATNACTCTTATNCCAAAACAATATGTTAGTGATACATTTTTATTNCCNGCTAATTTTGACGGAGCNAAAAANGATGTNATAATACAACAAACAGATTATAAAAGNCANAACACCTTATTAACAAGTGATGATGANAAAAATAGAAAAATTGAAAGATTATTAGTATCAGGTAGTTTGTTGGATGTAAAACCAAATATNAGTTATCAAAAAACNACTACGGATTTATTACAACAAGATGATGATATTGGATTTGGAAACTTTGTTCANTTNTCNTCAGCTGAAAGTAGGGTAATAAANTTTAGAAAAAAATTAAGACTTATTGAAGGATATACAAAAGATAGTTCATCTTTATTAAGTATATCNAGTTCATTATCTAAAATACAAAACATTGAAAAGAAAAGACAAAGAGTCATAGATTCTTTTACACCATANGAAGATTACNTATATTTTGAAAGTTCATCTTATGTAAGTAGTTCAAACGGAATATTCCACGATACCGCTTGGCCAAAAATGACTTCTACAAAACCTTANAAATTACAACANACAACAGGTTCAACTGGTATAGCGTATTATGACAATATGATTAANAGCGCATCTAAGTATGATTTTAACAATCAAAACTCTCTAAGATTTACTTTACCAGAACACATTCATCAAGACACTACAAACAATCCATTTTTAGAATTTATGGATATGGTTGGTGAACAATTTGATGAAGTATGGACTTATACAAAATCCTTAACTGATGTAAACTTTAGAGTAAGTAGTATTTCTGAAGGTATATCAAAAGATGTTTCTAAATATTACGCTGATGCTTTAGGTATAAAATTATTTGATGGTAATTCACTTGTTGGATTATCTGAGTATTTACTCGGTGAAAAAGATGATGGTTCTTCAAACGAGACTGAGTCGGAAAAACTTACAGAAGAAATATGGAAAAGAATATTAGCAAATCTACCTTTCTTTATTAAAACAAAAGGAACAGAGCGTTCACTAAAGGGAATTTTAAATTGTTATGGTATCCCTAGTTCAGTATTAAGAGTTAGAGAGTTTGGCGGGCCAGACACAGGCACTAGAGTAAGTTACGAAATAAAAAGAAAGTTTACTTACGCTTTAGATTTTAAAGCTTCACAATTTATCAAAACACCTTGGAAAACGATAAACGATTCATATCCAGACACAACAGAATTTAGATTTAGAAGTCCATATAGTGTGGGTTCATCGGGTTCAATGGTATTAGTACAAAAGTCTGGTTCAGGTGCAGGAAGCGAGGGAAGTTGGGCAATATCTTTACAAGACAATGCTACAACAGATAATCGTGGACATCTAAGATTTGCGATTAGCGCATCAGATGGAACAAAACGATTTATTACATCATCCGCATTACCATTTTATAATGATGATATGTGGTCAGTAATGTTAACAAGATTGTCATCATCAGGAGTACAACACGGAGATTCAGATTTTCCTTTTACTTCAAGTTTTCAACTAACTACAAAACAATACGATTCTACAAGACAGAGAATCATTTATGAAGACACACAAAGTTTAACCGTAACATCATCTAAATACAACGCAGCGTTTACTTCAAGTGGAAATATTTTCTTAGGAGGTAGTGGAACAGGAAACCACGGAACACAATTTAGTGGTTCAATGATGGAGTTTAGATTGTGGACAGAAGCACTAAGTCAAAGTGTATTTGAAAATCACGTTAGAACACCAAAAGCATACAATGGAAATACAACATCATCAGCATATAGTAATTTAATATTTAGAATGCCATTAGATGACAACATATCTTTATCATCATCAAACGCTACACTAACAGCTTCAAACATAGCACACTTAAAAACTTATTCTAATGGTATATCCGGAAGTAACATCAATGGATTCACAGGTAATTTTTACAAAGATTTAGTAGACCAAGAAAAAGTTAAAATACCTAATATTGGAATCAGAAGAAACGCTACAAAGATTAGATTAGAAAATAATTCATTACCAGAAAATGCACAACTTGACCCAGAACAAAAACAAGAAGTATCATCGTTAGATTTTGCGCCACTTGATAGTAATAAATTAGGAGTTTATTTTTCACCTACTGATGTAATAAATGAAGATATAATTTATACATTTGCAGATTTTAATTTTGATAATCAAATTGGTGACCCAAGAGATGAATTTGAACCTTTTTATCGAGGATTAAAACAAACAAGATTTGATTACTTTAAAAGGTATCGTGGTGCTCACAATAGTTTTTTTGATTATCTAAGAATACTAGATTTTTATGATAATAGTGTTTTTAATGTATTGGAACAATTTGTACCAGCAAGAGCAAAAACTGATTTTGGTAATTTGATTGAATCCAACATTTTAGAAAGAAATAAACAAATTGTTAATAGAAAACCTAGTTTTACAAATAGATACTTTGAAAACGCAAATGATTTTGAATCAGGATTAAAAATAAGTAGATTCATTAGTGGCTCAGATGATAACAACTTAAATATATTTGGTGAGTTTCCTTATTATGAAAGTGTAATTGCACAATCAACTGGTTCAGTAAGAGCGACTAATAGACCAACACACGTTCACTTAAATCAATTAAATAAAAGAGTAGCGGATAGTGTTGCTTATGCTACCGCTAGTGTAACAAAAGGAGGGACTTCAGTAGAGTTTACTGAAGCAGTCCAACCATTTATAAGCGCTTCCAGGTTATCAAACACAAATAGAATTAGAACATTTTTTTATGGTTCTTTGAGTGATTCAATATCAGCAGGATTTGGAGCAAGTTACGGAATACCAGGTAATTTATTTGTCATTAGTTCTTCATTAGATAGAACAGATTTAGAAAGTTTAGCTGAAAACACTATACAAGAAAAATTATTTTACGAAGGTGTTAAATTAAATAAAAACACTTCAAAAGATGGAAAAGACCCAGTAGAGATAACCTTTACTGCACCAACAAAGCTCGTAACACAGGAGCCAGGTAAATCAAGATTAAAAACTAAATAACGATAAAATTTAACTTTCTTATATTTATTACTGAATAAGAATAGTTATATTATTATCACAGGAGTAAATTAATGGGATTTTTAGACAATACAACAATAACCATAGATGCGATTTTAACAAGAAAAGGTCGTGAAAAACTAGCAAGAGAAGGTAATTTAGATATTACTAAATACGCTTTCGCAGATGATGAAATAGATTACAATTTATACGATGTAAGTCATCCAAATGGCTCTTCTTTTTATGGAGCAGTTTTAGAAAATATGCCACTACTAGAGGCATTTATTGATGAAACACAGGTGATGAGATATAAATTATTCACAGCTGATAAAGACTTACCAACATTAGCTACATTAGGAACATTATCAACACCACAAATTGGTGACGCAGGTGATTCAAAGGAAATAGCTCCAACTACAAATAATTATGGAACTGATGAACTTTACACATTCACAATTTTAAATACCGATGTCGCTACTATATCCGGGCCAAACGGAGAACAAGGTTCATTTAGTAAAAATGGTAGAAGTCAAGTAATTAAAGATGTTCGTAGTGTAAATGTTAATTACAAAAATCTTACAAATTCAGCAACAACCATATCGACTACCGTAGTTTTAGTCGCTGGTCAAACAACTGGTGCTAATGGTAGTGTGGTGATACAAAATAATTCAAAAGGACAATTCGCATAACATAGGAAGTAATAATGGCAAGCAGAAGTAAAATAGATATAGCAAATTTACCAGTAGGGAGTCTTGAAGAAGCACAAAAATATGTTCAGGACAGAGTTGCACCACAAGATAGAGCTAGATTTCTAGGTGCAGAAACACCAGGAGAAGTAGCAGCCGCTGCAGCAGATTTTAACACTGCGGTAGACCGAGAAGAGGCAGCAAATGGAGGTGTCCCAAACGGAGGGCCAAATGGAGGTGGTGGTGGTAATGACGACGATGTTGACCAAGAACAAGCAGGTGCAGATGTCAATGTAAACATCTTTAGAACATTCGGTGCAAACGATATATCTGAAGTTGATAAACAAACGATTACTTCAGGTTTGTTTAGTGGAGGTTTAGCAAAACTAACATCATTTAATGCGGCAACAGCTTCTTTACTTGGTGATACTTCAGCTTCATTTATTGAAGTCCACGACCAAGCTGCAAGTAACGCAGCAGCTCAAGTTCAATTTTCAGTTGGATATGCACATATTAACGGAAGTGGTTCTATTGGAAACACAACCAAGACAACAGCTGG
>PACV01000055.1 GCA_002702875.1 Flavobacteriaceae bacterium | reverse complement strand
TTAAGAATTAATAATCTATTAGTTTCACTTTTTGATCCAGTAATTTTAATTTCACCAACACATTTTTTCTCGTGATTAGATTTTAATAAAATCATTTTAAGTTATCAATTTTTTATTGTTCTTATGTCTGTTTTTGTCTCTAATTGATTTGATTTTTAATTTTTTATCAAACTCATCTTGTAAATTAATATTAGTTTGATTTGCTATACATAACAAAACAAACAACACATCTGCTAACTCCTCACCCAGGCTAAGATTTTTATCACTTGGCTTCTTACTTTGTTCTCCATATTCACGAGAAATTATTCTTGCAACTTCTCCTACTTCTTCTGTTAATTGAGCCAAATTTGTTAGCTCGTTAAAATATCTTACACCATTTTTTTTAATCCAATTGTCAACAGTTTTTTGACAGTTTTTGATACTCATAATTTAAATAAATTTTTGTTTTGTTAAATTTAATCACAAAATAATCTTTTAATATCTATTAATCTATAAACAATAGGACATAATTTATGTTTTTTCTCATTATTTGAATTAAAATGAATAGCTTTCATGTTAATTTTCAGAGCTCCAATAATATCTGCCTCAACAGTATCACCAATCATTAAACAATTTGATGAATCTAAGTTGTTTTTTTTTAGTGCTTTTTTAAATATTTTGGGATTTGGTTTTTTAAATCCTACTTTATCAGCAGTTATAACTTGATCAAAATAGTTTTTTAACCCAGAATTTTTTACTTTTTTAAGCTGAATATCTTCAAATCCATTAGTAATTATACTTAATCTATAATTACGTTTTAGAAATTTTATTAGGTCTAATGATCCAGGTATTAAATTATTAAATGATGTTAGCAATCTTATATAAAGATCATTAATTTGATCTAAATCATTTGAACTTAATAGAAAACCAGATAAATAGAAACTTTCCTCAAGTCTTTTAATTCTCAAGTATTGGTGTGATATCAGATTTTTTCTGTATAACTTCCAGTACTTTTGATTTACAATATTGTATACTTTTAAAAATTTTTCTAATTCAAGATCAATTTTTTTTATTTTAAATATTTTAGAAAAAGTATGCTTGGAATTTTCATTGAAATCCCATAAAGTGTGATCTAAATCAAAAAAAATATCAGTTATTAAATTTTTATTTAAATAATTTCTCAATTTTATTTTTTGCCACTAAAAGATTTAATTAATTTATCCCAACTAATACCTCCGTAATTACCTGAACTCATAAATAAAAATAAAGAATTGTCCCACTTTTTATCATATAAAAACTTACATAAATTAAAAGCAGAATTATAAATTTCCAGATTCTTATTTCCAAATGCCATTTTTAATTCAGAATTATTTATAAGAGTTTTATTTTTTTTTGAAATTATTTTTTTATCATATAATATCAAAATTTCATCAGCTGAATCCATCGTACCGGAATATCTTTTAATGAAATTTATGTTGAGACTACTGAAAGTATGCAATTCTAAACAATATATTTTTTTAAATTTTGGATAAGCATTACTGACTGATTTACAGGATGCTCTAACTTTTGACGGTGAATGAGCAAAATCTTTAAATAAAATATTATTAAAACCCTTATAAACTATTTCAAGTCTTCTACTTGCTCCCATAAAACTAGATATCGTTTCATAAAAATCAATTGATTCAACACCCATCAATTGACATACCCATCTAGCTCCAGCTAAATTTTCCAAATTATGATCACCAAAAAAGTTAACTTCTAAATCACCATAATCTGTTTTCAAAATTGGTTTTTCTGAAATTTCAATTGAATTTTCAATACAGTAAGGAATTTTTTTTATTGTGTTATTCGAATAATCAATAATTTTTTTTAATTCTAAGTCATTTTCATAATAAACAACAATTCCTCCTTTACAAATTGAATCAACATATAGTTTAAATTGATTAACGTAAGATTCATACGTTGGAAAAATATTTATATGATCCCAATCAATTCCTGATATTAGTGTTATATTTGGTTTATACCAAAAAAATTTTGACTTTGAATCTATAGCTGAAGAATAATACTCATCACCCTCTATGACTACAAATTCGTTTTCATCACTCAAACTAACCATATTTTCAAATCCTTCAATATTTGCTCCAACCAAATAATCAAAATTAATATCACATTTTTTCAATACATGTAAAATCATTGAAGTAATAGTTGTTTTACCATGACTACCAGCAATAACAATTCTTGTCTTATTTGAACAAAAATTATAAACAAATTCTGGATAAGAATATATTTTTAGTTTTTTTTTTAAAGCCTCAACTAATTCAGGATTATTTTTCTTAGCATGCATTCCAAGAATTATAAAATCTAAGCTATCAACGATCTTACTTTTGAACCATCCTGTTTCTTTGGGAAGAATGCCATTCGCTTTCAAATTTGATTTAGAGGGTTCATAAAATTCATCATCACTACCAGTTATTTCATATCCTTTTTGTGATAAATTAATAGCTAAATTATGCATTACACTTCCTCCAATAGCTATGAAATGAATTTTTTTCAATTTATTATATTAATTATTTCTTTTGATTTTTTAAAATTTGAATTTAAATCTAAAGATTTTTTTGCATAATACTTTGCCTCTTTTAAATTATTTAAAAAAAGATAAACTTGAGCAAATCTGAAATAAACCCACTCTAACTGAATTAAATTTACTCCCTTATAAGAATTATATTCATCTAATAATAATAATGTGTTTGAATTAATGATTTTAAATCTAACAGAAATATCAATAAGTTCATAAAGAAGTAAATTGTCGATATTATTTTGATTTTTTGACTGATTATAAAAAATTTTAATAGCTTTTATATAATTATTTTTAGCGTCATTTTTTTTATTTTCTGTTTCATTAATTATCCCAAGTATTAAATTAGCTTGAATCTGATCAATTTTCATTATTCTTTTTGCATACTCTTTTGACTTATTTTTATCCCCACCTAAAAATGATGGTAGAAGTGCGTGAAGCTTAGCTAAAGCTGTTAATGATTTTAAATGAAAATTATTTTCCCTTAATATACTTTTATAATTTTTTAAAGCTTTTTTTAAGTATTTAACTGAAGCAAATGATTTAGTATTTTTTGCAACAATAGATGAGTAGGAAGCAATTTTATATTTAATTGATATATTATTTTCTCCTAGGCTAATTATTTTTTCCAAATACTTAATTGAATTTTTGTAATCCCTTTTTTTTTCAGATAAATTCAACAATTTTTTGTAATCCTCTATATTTAATTTCTTGTTAACTGAATGACTCAAAATTTTTCTGTAATCGATTTCATTTGAATAATCATAAAATTCAAATGGGATATCAGTCTGAGCACTGCTACAATAAATAATTATAAAGTTTAATATTAGAATAAATTTGAATTGCATAATTTATTAATCGTTTAAAAATTCCCATAAAAAAAACTTTAGTCTGGCAATTCCTTTACCACTATGAGATGATATTAAAATAGTTTTCATGTTTTTAAAATTTTTGTTTATGTCTTTTTTTATCTCATTTTCTAATTCATCATCAAGTAAATCAGATTTTGTGAAGGCAATTGCAAATCTTTTGTCCATTAGATCCTTATTATAACTAATTAACTCATCTCTAAGTATTGTAAAATCATTTATCAAATTTTTTGAATCAACTGGAATTAAAAATAATAAAACTGAGTTTCTTTCAATGTGTCTTAAAAAATTATGACCAAGACCTTTACCTCTTGACGCACCTTGAATTATTCCAGGGATGTCAGCAACTGTATATGATGAAAAATTGTCAAGATTAACAATTCCCAAATTAGGCTTTAGTGTCGTAAAGCTGTAATCAGCAATTTTTGGTTTAGCAGATGTGATTTTGGATAATAATGTTGATTTACCAGCATTTGGATAACCAACTAAGCCAACATCCGCAAGAATCTTTAATTCTAATATTACAGTCAGTTCAAGTCCTGGAATACCACTTTGAGCATATCTAGGGGTTTGATTCCTAGATGTTTTAAAGTTAATATTTCCTTTCCCTCCTTTTCCTCCTTTTAATAAAACTACAGTTTGGTTAGGTTTTGATAACTCACATAAAAATTTACTATTACTTGAGTCTTTGAATATTGTACCAAGAGGAACATCAATGTATAAATCTTTTCCATTTGCTCCCGAACTATTTCCTTTACTACCATTTCCTCCATTTTCCGCTCTAAAATGCTTTTTAAACTTAAAATTAAAGAGAGTCCACATATGAGGATTAGCCTTAAATATAATATTTCCACCACTTCCTCCATCTCCGCCATCCGGCCCTCCCTTTGGAATATACTTCTCTCTTCTCAAATGAGATGACCCTTTTCCACCGTTGCCAGAAATTAGATGAATTTTAGCATAATCAACAAAATTCCCTTCAGTCATTTTTATGTTTATCGATAAGCTTAATTAATCTATCTTTAACTTGATTTACACTATCTTGTCCATTAATTGAAAAAAACTTGTTTTGATCTTCATAAAACTTTTTTAAAATTGAGGTTTTTTTATTATACTCATCAAATCTTTTTTTTATTTTAAATCTATCTTGATCGTCAGCTCTTCCACTATCAACTCCTCTTTTTAAGATCCTGTCAATTAATATTTGCTCATCAACCTCTAAAGATATTGTTAAATCTATACAAAGATTTTTTTTTAATAAGAAATCATCTAAATGAATTCCTTGCTCAATTGTTCTAGGAAAACCATCAAATATAAAACCTTTTGAATTTGTATTTTCTTCAATTCTTTTTTCTAATAACTTAATAGTTAATTTATCAGGAACTAACTTACCTGAATCAATATATGATTTGGCTAATTTCCCTAACTCTGTGTTGTTTTTCATATTTTCCCTAAAAACATCACCTGTAGAAATATGAGTCAAATTATATTTAATTTTAATAAAGTTTGCTTGGGTTCCTTTTCCAGATCCAGGCATTCCAAATAAAACAATATTCATATTAGATAAATTATTTTACAAATATATCTTTTTTGGTCAGGGTATTAAAATTCCAAATATATATCATTACTTTTACGGTGAATGAATCTATTTTCTAACAGTAAGATATTAGGTATAATTGGTGGTGGCCAACTAGGAAAAATGTTGTTAAATGATACATTTAAATGGAATATTAAGACCTATGTTTTGGATCCTGACAAAGATGCTACTGCTAAACAATTTTGCAATAAATTTTTTTGTGGAGATTTAAATGATTTTGATACAATTTATCAATTTGGAAAAAAAGTAGATGTAATTACTTTTGAAATAGAGCATATAAATACAGAAGCTCTCATAAAGCTTGAGGAAGAAGGGGTTATTATTTATCCAAAACCCAACACATTAAATATTATTCAAGATAAATTCAAACAAAAAAAATTTTATTTGGATAACAACATACCAACATCAGATTTCATTTTCTTTAATAGAAAAAAAGATATATATCATGCTTTAGAAACAAAAAAAATAAAGCTACCATTTGTTTGGAAGTCAACAAAGTTTGGTTATGATGGTTTTGGTGTTAAAATTATAAATAGCAAAGCTGATATTGAATTAATTGAAAATAAACCTTGTATTATTGAAGAGCTAATAGACTATAAAAAAGAACTATCATTAATAATATGCAGAAACTTAGATGGAGATTATAAATTATTTCCCACAGTTGAAATGGAATTCAACAAAATTTCAAATCAACTTGAAACAGTAATTTTTCCTGCTGAAATTAATGACAAAATTAATAGTGAAGTAAGAGAAGTAGCTTTAAAAATAGCTGATAGTTTTAAAAATGTTGGTTTGCTTGCTATAGAAATGTTCCTAACGATAGATAATCAAATTTTGGTTAATGAAGTTGCACCAAGACCACACAATAGTGGTCACTTCACAATTGAAGGAACTATGACATCTCAGTTTGAACAACACATAAGAGCAATTTTAAACTTACCTTTAGGAAGTACTAAATTAATTTGCGCTGGTTTAATGATGAATCTTTCAGGTTCAGAAAACTTTTCTGGAAATGTACATTACGAAAACTTAGATAAAATATTTAAATTAGAGGGTGTAAATTTACATGTGTATGGAAAAAAGAAGATTAGACCCAACAGAAAAATGGGACATATAACAATATTAAATAAAAATAAATCTAAGGCAGAAGAAATAAAAAATAAAATTAAAAAAACAATAAAAATAATTTCAAAATAAGATGACAGAAATTGGAATAATTATGGGAAGTAAATCAGACTTACCAGTCTTAAATGAAGCTGTTGACGTAATTAAAAGATTTGGGTTGACATATGAGTTAGATGTTGTTTCTGCTCATAGAACACCAAAAAAAATGATGGAGTATGGCAAAAATGCCCATAAAAGAGGAATAAAAGTTATAATTGCTGGAGCTGGTGGAGCTGCCCATCTCCCAGGGATGATTGCTGCCTGCTCTCCATTACCTGTTATTGGTGTGCCAATTAAATCCTCAAATTCAATTGATGGATGGGATTCTATCTTATCAATACTTCAGATGCCTAATGGAGTTCCTGTTGCAACTGTAGCACTAAATGGAGCTAAAAATGCCGCTATATTAGCAATTCAGATTTTAGGCTGCTCAAACGAGAAAATTAAAAATGATATTTTAAATTTTAAAAAAGAACAGGAGAATAAAGTTCTGAATAGCTTAAAAAAATGATTTAATCAAAATAATGTTCATAACTGATTGATTTAGTTGAAAACTTCTTTTTAATGTTTGAAATTATCAATTGAAAAAAAAATCATTTGGTATAATTTTGCTTATAATATTATGAGCAATAGTTTTTCTAAAAGACACATTGGAACTTCTAAGAAAAAAGAATTTAAATATTTACTCAAAAAAACTGGAGTTAATAAAATATCTGAATTAATTGAAGAAACTATTCCCTCAAGAATTATTGTTAATGATGACCTGAATATCGATAAAGGTATTAGTGAGCATAATTATTTAATACATATTGACGAAATTTCAAAAAAAAACAAACTATTTAAAAATTACATTGGGCTTGGTTATAACCCTTCTATAACACCATCAGTAATTTCAAGAAATATTTTTGAAAATCCAAGTTGGTATACTGCATATACTCCCTACCAACCTGAAATATCACAAGGAAGGCTTGAAGCTTTGTTCAACTTTCAAACTGTAATTACAGAATTAACCGGAATGGAAATTTCTAACGCCTCCTTGCTTGACGAAAGTACAGCAGCAGCTGAGGCGATGAGCCTTATTTATAATTTGAGATCAAAAGAAAAAGAATCCTTCAATAAATTTTTTGTTTCAAAAAATACTTTTCCTCAAACTGTCTCAGTTTTAAAAACTAGAGCAAAACCCTTGGGAATTAAAATAGTGATTGGAGATGAAATTGAAACAGATTTTGATGACTCTTTTTTTGGTGCTTTTTTTCAGTACCCGTGTAATAATGGAGAAATACCAAATCTTCCCTTACTTATTGAAAGAGCGTCATCAAATGGTGTGAAAACTATTGTGGCAGCTGATCTTTTAAGTTTGGTTTTATTAAACGGTCCAGGTAATTATGGTGCAGATGTAGTTGTTGGAACATCACAAAGGTTTGGAATACCTTTAGGTTATGGAGGGCCACATGCTGCTTTTTTTGCAACTAAACTTGAGTATAGAAGATTTATTCCTGGAAGAATCATAGGTAAATCAAAAGATTCAAACGGTAATGATGCACTTAGAATGGCTCTTCAGACTAGAGAACAGCATATTAAAAGAGATAGAGCTACATCAAATATTTGTACTGCACAAGTTTTACTTGCTGTTATGGCAGGTATGTATGCTGTTTATCACGGACCAAAAGGATTAATTAAGATTGCAAAAAAAATTAATGACTATGCGAATAAATTAAATTCTATTTTTCAAGAGCTAGGAATAATCCAAATAAATAAAAATTATTTTGATACTTTATGCATTAAAATTTCTTCTGAAAAACTAAAAAAAATTGCTGAAAAGTCAATGATAAATTTTAATTATATAGATTCTGGCATGGTATCTATTTCTCTAAATGAATGTTTATCAAAAAGAGATTTTAAAAAAATTGTTCAAACTTTTGAAAAATATACAGGTAAAAAAACAAATTATTTACACGTTAATGATAAAATAAGTTTATGTAAAAATCAGATTAGAAAAAATAAATTTTTACAACACATTACTTTCAATTCTTATCATTCTGAAACCTCAATAATGCGTTATATAAAGTTTTTGGAAAAAAAAGATATTTCACTAACCGACTCCATGATACCTCTAGGTTCATGTACAATGAAATTAAATGCTGCTTCAGAAATGATTCCTCTAAGCTCTAAGTACTGGACTGATATTCACCCATTTGCTCCATTAAATCAAACTAAAGGTTATCAGAGCGTTCTATCTTCTTTAGAGAAAAAATTATCTGTTATTACAGGTTTTCATTCTACATCACTCCAGCCTAACTCAGGAGCTCAAGGAGAATATGCTGGACTTTTAGTCATTAAAGCTTATCATGAGTCAAACGGAAATTATAACAGAAATATTTGTCTTATTCCATCATCTGCTCATGGAACAAACCCAGCTTCAGCAGTTATGGCTGGTATGAAAGTAATTGTTGTAAAAACTGATGATTTAGGAAATATTGATTGGAACGATCTAAAAGATAAAGTTTGTAAATTTAAAGATAATTTATCAGCTCTAATGATAACTTACCCCTCTACTCACGGAGTTTTTGAGGCTAATATTAAACAAATCACAAAACTAGTTCATGACAATGGAGGACAAGTATATATGGATGGGGCTAATATGAACGCTCAAGTTGGAATAACAAATCCAAAAATGATTGGAGCTGACGTATGTCATTTAAATTTACACAAAACATTTTCTATTCCACATGGTGGTGGTGGACCTGGAGTTGGACCAATTTGTGTTGCTAAACATTTATCTAAATTTTTGCCCTCAAATCCCATTATTAAAACTGGAGGTGAAAAAGCAATTAGTGCAGTTTCCTCTGCACCTTGGGGATCTGCAATGGCTTGTATTATATCTTATGGTTACATAAAGATGCTAGGAAGAAATGGGCTAAAAAAGTCAACTCAACACGCAATTTTAAATGCTAATTATATCAAATCAAGATTAGAAGGAGCTTTTAAAATTTTATATGTTGGAGAAAAAAATAGAACTGCTCATGAATTAATAATTGATTTAAGAATATTCAAAAAGAAAAATATTGATGCTGTTGATATTGCAAAAAGACTTATTGATTATGGATTTCATTCACCAACTCTTTCTTTTCCAGTAGCAGGAACTATGATGATCGAACCAACTGAGAGTGAAAATTTAGAAGAAATAGATAAATTTTGTGACTCATTAATTTCTATTAGAATGGAAATAGAATCGTTGAATTATCACGATGAAAAAAGTGTTTTAAAAAACTCACCTCATACTTTAGATGAGGTATGCTCAGATAATTGGAGTCATGGTTACAGTAGACAAAAAGCAGCTTTTCCATTAGATTTTGTTAAAAAAAATAAATTTTGGCCAAGTGTTAGCAGAATCGACGAAGGTTTTGGAGATCGTAATTTAATTTGTTCATGTTTACCAACAAAAAAGTACGTAAATGTATAATTACAAATGATTATGAAAAAAAAATAAAATATATTTTAATAAATCAGATTATTTGGATATCGTACATTAATTAGTTAATTCAACTTTTTAAAAAAATTATAAAATTATATTGCTTAAATTTTAAGTAATGAATTGTAAAATAACAGGTACAGGTTCTTATATTCCAGATAAAATAGTAAAGAATGGAGATTTTGAGAAAAACTTATTTCTTGATTCTGACGGTTCTAAATATGACTTTTCCAATTCAAAAATAATTGAAAAATTTCAATCCATTACTGGAATTAAAGAAAGAAGATATGTTGATGATAAATTAACCACGTCAGATATTGCAACAATTGCGTCAGAGAGAGCAATAAAAGCGGCAGATATTGATAAAGAAAAGATAGATTATATAATTTTTGCTCATAATTTTGGCGATGTTGAATATGGTTCTAATCAATATAAAATGTTACCAAGTTTAGCATCAAAAGTTAAAGCCAAATTAAATATTAATAATCCCAGTTGTGTCTGCTATGATTTAATATTTGGATGTCCTGGATGGGTTGAAGGACTAATTCACTCCTTTGCTTTCATGAAATCAGGAATTGCTTCCAAGTGTTTAGTTATAGGCTCAGAAACTCTTTCTAGAGTTGTTGATAATCATGACAGAGACTCAATGATTTTCTCTGATGGCGCTGGTGCTACAATTTTAGAAAAAGTTAATGAAAATGGGGGAATCATAAATCACAAAAGCTCAACATTTACAAGTTCAGATGAAATTGATTTTCTATCAATTGAAAAATCTTATAAGATTGAAAATAATAATCAATTTATAAAAATGAAAGGTCGAAAAGTATATGAATTTGCATTAAGAAATGTACCCTTGGCAATGAAAAGTTGCCTTGATGATTCAAGTTTTAATATTAACCAAGTAAAAAAAATTTTTATTCATCAAGCTAACAAAAAAATGGATCATGCAATTTTGAATAGATTTTACAAATTATATAACTCTATCCCTTCTGAAGGAGTAATGCCAATGCTAATTGAATTTTTGGGAAATAGCTCCGTTGCCACTGTTCCGACTCTATATGATCAGGTTTTAAGAAATAAATTAAATAATCATAGCCTAAGTAAAGGAGACATTGTTTTATTTGCGAGTGTAGGTGCTGGAATGAATGTTAATGCAATTACATATCAAGTTTAATTCTTTTTTTATTTATTTTTCACCTTTAATAATTTATTAATCGCTTTCTTGTAAATTTATATTATGAAATTTTTTTTCCATATAGGAAGATATTTCTTGATGATAAAAAAAACTTTCGGAAAATTCACAAAGTGGAACGTGCTGAAAGGATTGATTTTTAGAGAAATTGATGACTTAATTATAAGTTCTACAGGCATTGTTTCCTTTTTGTCATTTTTTGTTGGAGGAGTAGTTGCAATTCAAACTGCTATAAATATTGAAAATCCCTTATTACCAAAAAATCTAATAGCATTTACAACAAGACAATCAATAATTTTAGAATTCGCTCCTACTTTTATTTCTGTTATTATGGCGGGGAAAGTTGGTTCATACATAACATCTAGTATAGGTACTATGAGAGTAACTGAGCAAATTGATGCATTAGAAGTTATGGGTGTTAATACCTACAATTATTTAATTTTACCTAAAATTATTGCTCTAACTCTTTACCCATTTCTAATAACAATATCAATGTTTATTGGTATTTTTGGTGGTTATGTTGCATGTATAAGTGGAGGTTTTTCATCACCTGCAGAATTTATTGAGGGTCTACAATTAGATTTCAGACCATTTCATGTTACTTATGCATTTATTAAAACTTTTATATTTGCTATGCTTTTAGCTACAATCCCCTCTTATCACGGCTTTTACATGCAAGGAGGAGCATTAGAAGTTGGGAAATCAAGTACAACTTCGTTCATATGGACAAGTGTTGCTATAATTACAGCAAATTCTTTTATAACTAATATTTTATTGACATGATAAGAATAGAAAATCTTTACAAATCATTTGATGGAATAGAAATCCTTAAGAACATATCTACAAATTTTGAAAAAGGAAAAACTAATTTGATTATAGGTCAGAGTGGGTCAGGTAAAACAGTTCTTTTGAAATCAATACTAGGATTAATAAAAGCAGAGAGAGGTAACATTATTTTTGGAGACAAATTAATATCAAATATGAAACAAAAAGAAAGAGCTGAACTCAGACAAGATATTGGAATGGTTTTCCAGGGAAGCGCTCTATTTGATTCAATAAATGTTGAGGAAAATGTAATGTTTCCTATGAAAATGTTTACAAATAAACATCACACAGAAATACTGGATAGAGCAAATGTTGCAATTAAAAGAGTTAATTTAATTAATTCAAATCACAAAATGCCTGCTGAGTTATCTGGAGGAATGAAAAAAAGGGTTGCAATTGCCAGAGCAATAATTATGAATCCAAAATATCTTTTTTGTGACGAACCAAATTCAGGTTTGGATCCAAAAACTTCAATAATTATTGATAATCTGATAAAAGAAATAACTAACGAATTTAACATTACAACTGTAATTAATAGTCATGATATGAACTCAGTTGTTGAAATTGGAGAAAAAATAATTTTTTTAGAGGAAGGAGAAAAAAAATGGGAGGGTTCAAACAAGGAAATTTTTCATACAAATAATAAATCTGTTTCAAAATTTGTTAATTCATCAGAATTGTTTAAAAAAGTTAGGGATGTTTACTTGAGTAAAAAATAAATTCTAAGTAAATTTATTTTTTAATTTTACTTTTATTTGTTCAACAGTATTTTTTAATTCCTGATCATTTCCTTTAGGATAAATTAACAAAACATCATCAGTTAATATAATTGATAAATTTTTGATTTGATCGAGTACTATCAACTTTTTTGTTTTATTAAAAATTAAGTTACCAGAAGATTCTTTTAAAAAATTCTTTTCGCTTATTACTTTATTTTTAGACTTATCGAACTTTATTTCCTCAAAAATTGAACTCCAAGTTCCAAAATCGTTCCATTTGAAATCAACTTTTAATACAGAACAATTTGAGCTTTTTTCCAAAATAGCATAGTCAATCGAAATATTTTGGGTTTTTGGATAAACTTTATTAATAAAACTAAACTCTTTATCAGTATTTAAATATTTGTTACCATCTGAAATTTTTAAATGCATTTTTGGTTGATGTTTTTTAAAAGCATAAATTATGTCTGATACTTTCCATAAAAAAATACCAGTATTCCAAAAATATTTATCTGATTTCAAATATTGTTTCGCGGTTTTTTTGTTAGGTTTTTCTACAAACTTAATAACATCATAAATTTTTTTATCTTTTTTACCGAACATAATATAACCAAATCCAGTTTCAGGCCTTAAAGGTTTAACTCCAAAAGTCAATAATCTATTAGATTTTGTTACAAAATCAAATCCTAACTTAGCATTTAAAACAAAAGATGAAATATCACTTATTAAGTGATCGCTTGGACAAACAATAACTCTTGCCTCTGAATTAATTTTATTTATTTTCAATGATGCATANAGAATACTAGGTGCAGTATTTCTCTTTTCAGGTTCTATTATTATATGCGATTTATCAACCTCACTTANTTGATCTAAAACNAGATTTCGATACAAATCATTTGTTGAAATAAATATGTTATTGACAGGTACAATTTTTTTAAGTCTAGNAAAAGTTTTTTGAATCAATGTCTCACCATCACCGTCAAAATCAATAAATTGTTTAGGTGTNGAAACTTTACTTATTGGCCAAAATCTTGAACCAATTCCACCAGCCAAAATTATTGCATAATTATTATTAATCATTTCATACATTTATTAATGAAACTTGAACATGAGGACTAAATAAATATTTTTTATTTGTATTTAGATTTAAACATTCATATTTTTTTACTCTTTTTTTTAAAATTTGATAATTTTTTAAATTGAACTTAAAAATGTCTCCAACCATTAATTCAAATATAAATTTTGAATTTAAATTAATGTCATGCTTTTTAATCTCTATACTTAACTCAGAATCAGAATCTGTAGAAGCTGTTGGTTTAGCCATATGATTTTTTAAAAGCAACAACAATTTAGGTGGAAAAATTGATGAATGTAAAAATGGTTTCATGATTTTTTTATATTTATTTTTCCATTCATTTCCATGTGGTTTTATTTTGTATCCAAAGTCTGAATATGCAAGAAAATGAGCTATCTCGTGAATTAATGTTATCAAAAATCGATACTTGTTTGAAGTTTTATTTATAGAAATTATACTATTTCCATTATTGAATTTAAAATCACCATATTTAGTTTTCCTGTTTTTAGTAATTTTAATTTTAACACTTAAATTTTTTAACAATATGTTTAACTTTTCTAAAGAATTAATTGGTAAATAATCATATAAAACATTCATAAGGCAAATTAAGGTGTAGACAAAGAAACTTGAAGCACTTTTCCATTATAAAATTTACTACCATTTAACAAAAAGTCTAGCAAATAATTAGCAAATTTTTTTGCTGAAACTTTTGCTTTATAACCAGGAAATGCATTTTCTAGCATTTCAGTTTGAACCGCTCCAATTGCTAGACAATTAAATGATGGACCTGTCTCCTTATATTCCTCTGCTAACATTTCAGTTAGAATTGATACAGCACCTTTACTGCTACTATATGCCGATAGACCCGAGAATTTTAAACTACCTTGAATACCTCCCATACTTGATATATTAACTACGTGTCCATAATTGTGTATGAATGGAATTACAAGCCTTGTTATTTCAGCTAATCCAAAAACATTTACCTCATATACTTTTTTGAAAATTTCAATATCTGTATTTGAAAAAGGTTTTTTAATTAGGCATCCTGCATTATTTATTAAACCATCTATTCGTATTTTTTTTGTTTTTAAAAGATTTACTAATTCATTTAGTGACTCTTTTTTTGTTATATCTATATTTAATGGAACAATATTTTTTATGTTTTTTAGACTTTCAGTATTTCTTGAAATTGCAATAACATTTATACCTGACTTTGCTGCTTGAATAGAAGTTTCTTTACCTATTCCCTTACCAGATCCAGTAATAATGATGGTTTTCATCAAAAGTCTAATTTAAAAGCATAATTGCTGGATTTTCAATATAATTTTTTAAAGTTTGTAAAAATTTTGAACCGTTTGCACCGTCTACAGATCTATGATCACATGCTAATGTCAAAATCATCGTATTTCCAATTGATATTTTATTATTTTTAACAACAGGCTTAGTTATAATTGCACCAACAGATAATATAGCTGAGTTGGGTTGATTTATAATTGACGTGAATTCCTTGATTCCAAACATTCCAAGATTGGAAATAGTAAAAGTACTACCTTCAATTTCAGTTGGATTCAACTTTTTTTCATTTGCTCTCTTTGCAAAATCTTTGACTGTATCTGATATTGATTGAATTTTTTGGTTATCTGCAAATTTAATTACTGGTACAATTAACCCATCTTCAACTGCAATTGCAACACCAATATGAATATGATCAAACTTGACTATTTTATCATCTGTCCACATTGAGTTGACCTCAGGATGATCTTTTAAAGCTAATGCTGATGCTTTAATAATTAAATCATTAAATGATATTTTATAATTGCCAGTTGAATTAATTTGAGTTCTAAAGGAAATTAAATTATCAACGTCAAATTCAACTGTTAAGTAATAATGAGGTGCGCTAAATTTAGATTGAGATAACCTTTTAGCTATTGTTTTTCTCATTTGAGAATTTGGAATTTCAACACTTGATTCAGTTGAAACAAAATTACTACTTGTGATATTTTCTTTTAAATTATCAACATCTCTTTTTATAATTCTACCTCCATCACCTGATCCATTGATTTTGTTAATATCAATTCCTTTTTCAAAAGCAATTTTTCTTGCTAATGGGGATATAAAAATTCTTGAATTTTTATCACCAATTTCATCTATCTTTTTAGATGAAGACTCTTCTCTAATTAAATTATCACTAGTTACATTGTTAACTGATTTTTTTTCTTCTTCTAAAATTTCATTTTTTTGTTCAATTGTTCCTTGAGTTTTAGTGGCTGAATTCTTTTTTTCTAGTGCGCTACTAAAATCTGATCCTTTTTCACCAATTATTGCTAGAATTGAATCAACTTTTGCTGATTGACCGACATCAATACCTATGTAAAGTAATGTACCCGAGTAAAAAGATTCAAATTCCATTGTAGCTTTGTCTGTCTCAATTTCAGCTATGATTTCACCTTCATCAATTTTATCTCCAACTTTTTTTAACCAAGAAACAACAGTTCCTTCCTCCATTGTATCACTTAGTCTTGGCATTGAAATAACACTGAAGTTTTTTGATTTTGATGGTGAACTGTTATTATTTTCGTTTGCTAAACTTTTATTTTTTTCTTCATTAACATCTACTGAAACTTCATTAACAACTTTTTCATTATCGAGATCAACACTCAATAATTTCGATATATCTTCACCTTTTTTTCCAATAATTGCCAACAAATTATCTACGGGTGCAGTATCTCCTTCATTAATTCCAATATGAAGTAGAGTTCCGGAGTAAAAAGCCTCAAACTCCATTGTGGCTTTATCAGTTTCAATTTCTGCCAAAATATCACCTTCATTTACTTCATCACCAACTTTTTTATACCATTTTGCTACTGTTCCCTCCTCCATTGTATCACTAAGCCTGGGCATATTAATTATCTCCGCCATTTTAAATTAATTTATGTTTTAAAAATGGGTAATTTTTTTCCTCATAGACAGCGTCATACATAACATTTTTCTCAGGATATGGAGAATCATCTGCGAATTTTTCACATTCATTTACTCTTTCTCTAATTCTTAAATCAATTTCATCAAGTTGTTTTAATGTTGCATATTTATTTTTTAGGATAACTTCTTTAACTTGAAAAATAGGGTCAATTTTTTTATAATCCTCTACTTCTTTTTTAGTTCTGTAATGTTGAGCATCTGACATTGAGTGACCTCTGTATCTGTAAGTTTTCATTTCAAGAAAGGATGGTCCATTATCTTCTCTTGCATATGTAATAGCCTTGTGAATTGATTTAGCTACAGGCACAGGATTCATTCCGTCAACAGGCTCACAGGGCATTTCATAACCAAGACCTAGCTTCCATATCTCCTGATGATTAGAAGTTCTAGCAACAGAAGTTCCCATAGCATATCCATTATTTTCTACAATAAAAACAACAGGTAATTTCCACAAGGCAGCTAAATTTAAAGTTTCGTGTAATGACCCTTGTCTAACAGCTCCATCACCCATAAAGCAAAGAGTTACTGAATCACGTTTAAAATATTTATCTCCAAAGGCCATTCCTGCCCCTAAAGGTATTTGTCCTCCTACAATTCCATGACCCCCAAAAAAATTATGTTCCTTAGAGAAAATATGCATTGACCCACCAAGACCATTCGAGGTACCTGTTGATTTTCCATATAGCTCAGCCATAACCCTTCTAGGATCTACTCCTAATCCAATCGGCTGAACATGATTCCTGTAGGCTGTAATCATTCTGTCTTTACCAATTTCCATTGCATGAAGAGCGCCAGCTAAAACAGCTTCCTGTCCATTATAAAGGTGAAGAAAACCTCTGACTTTTTGTTGTATATATACTGCTGCCAATTTATCTTCAAACTTTCTCCAAAAAAGCATATTTTCATACCAGTCAACATAAGTTTGTTTGGTTATTTTTTTCATTAGCCAAATATATTTAAAGAATATTCAAAATTAACATTTTTATTAATCAAAGAAAAAAAATGATTTTTTTTTAAGTTAAATTAAAGCATAAATCTCATTGTTTGACAATATGAGTAATAGTTGTTTTTGTTATATAATTTTTTTTCAATAAAATGAAGGAATTATTGAGAAAAATTTAATCCTCTGATACTTCTGTTTGCTTTTTACTCAAATTAAATGCTAACGAAAACCTTAAAGTATTCTCCAAAGGATTTCTAATTTTTGAATTTGAAAATAAATAAGATATGTCAATTTTAAAAATTTCTAAATCAAATCCTGTTCCTAATGTAAAAAACTTCCTAGCTCCTTTCTCTAAACTTTCATTAAAATATCCTGTTCTAAAGAAAAATGCTTTGTTAAATGAATATTCTAATCCAATAGCCCATGTTATCTCTTTTAATTCTTCAGTGATTCCGTCTGGGGCGTCATCAAATGATCTAAAAATTCCATTTAAAAAATTTACATTAGGTTGCCTGTAAGTTAGCAAAGAATTATTTTCATCAAAGAAAGGTACAGGAGTAGGAACTAATAATTTATTAAATTCTGTATTAAATGATATTTTATTATCAGAATCAATAAACCTACTAAGACCCATTCCAAATTTTAAATTTGTAGGTATAAAATTCATCTGACCTCCCTCATCATATTTTAATCTAGGTCCAATATTTGAGATGTTAATGCCGGTTCTAAAAATTGAGGATTTTCCAAAAAATTGAAATTTTTCACTTTTGTAAAAAGCAGAAATATCGAAACCAACAGTTGAAGCAGATGAAGGATCAATATCAGTTGATAATTTCAAATCAGAATATATAAATCTTGCTGCTACAGATGATGAAAAATTTTTTGATAATAACAAGGAATAGGAAAAATCTAGAGTCAATTCATTTGGACTCTGAAGACCTTGATCAACAATTGTTTGTCCAATAATTTCATTAAATTGAATATCACCTAAACTAAAATATTTAAGGCTCACTGCCCAAGCATTTGTATTATTTTTATTAAAATAGGTTAGATTAGCCAAAAATATGTCGTCAACAAGTTTACTTAAATAAGGCGTATAACTAATTCCAAAACCAGACGAATTTTCACAAAAAACGTATTTTGAGGGATTCCACTGTTGTGAATAAGTGTCAGCTGAAGTAGCAACTCCAATATCACCCATTCCAGCAGCTCGAGCGTCAGGAGTTATTAACAAAAAAGGAACACCTGTAGTTATAACTCGATCTTGAGCAATAATGAGATTTATAAAAAAAATATGTATTGATGCTGCAATAATATTTTTAAACATGCTATAATAACGAATTTAAATTCAAATTCTTATAATTTTACAATAACAATAAATAACAAACTAGTTCGTTAAGTATTTATAAGTTGATAAAATTAAATACCGTATATTTGCATGAAAAGTATTTTTTATATTGAAGAAAAACTAATGACTCTTATGAAAAATCTTCTACCCACTATGAGAATATTTCTATTCTTTTTGACTTTCTTATTAATTACAAGTTGTGGTAATCGAAAAAATGAATCCAGAGGAACTGGATGGAGTATAAATTCAAAAAAAGGAGGATTTCAATATAATACTGAATTTGAAGACCAAGAAACTGGACCAGGCCTAGTTTTTATTGAGGGCGGAACATATACAAAAGGTCAGGTTAAAGATGATGTTCTTCATGACTGGAATAATTCACCAAATAGACAGCATGTTATGTCCTTCTACATAGATGAAACTGAAGTTACAAACATAATGTATCTTGAATATTTAGATTGGATCAAGGCAGTTTTTCCTCAAAATGAAGATAAATATAAAAAACTTTATGAGGGTGCTCTACCTGATACTCTTGTTTGGAGAAATCAACTTGGATACGTAGAAGAACTTACTACTAACTATTTAAGGCATCCAGCTTACGCTGAATATCCTGTAGTTGGAGTAAATTGGATTCAAGCAGTTCAGTATTTAGAGTGGAGAACTGATAGAGTTAATGAGTTTATATTGGAAAGAGAAGCTTACGTTCAAAAGGATGTTCGTTTTACAACCGATGTTGAAAATGGCCAAGTGGACGTAAATAGTACTTTTAATACTGAAACATATTTAAGAAGACCAGAAACAACCTATGGTGGAAAAATAGATTCAATTGCTGGAAAAAAAGGAATTAAAAACGATTCTATAAATGTATATGCCGGTGTTGATAAAGGAATACTTCTTCCAGCATATAGATTACCCACTGAATCAGAATGGGAGTATGCTGCTTTAGCATTAGTTGGAGACAGAGAATACAATGCATACAGAGGTAAAAAGAAATATCCGTGGTCAGGGGAATATACAAGATCCCAGAAAAGAAGAACTGAAGGTGATCAATTAGCAAACTTTAAACTTGGAAAAGGAGACTATGGCGGTATTGCTGGTTGGTCAGATGATGGAGCCGATATTACAATTCAAGTTAAATCATATCCTCCTAATGATTTTGGTGTCTATGATATGGCTGGAAATGTTTCAGAATGGGTTGCAGATGTTTACAGACCTATAGTAGATGACGAGGCAAGCGATTTTAACTATTATAGGGGAAATGTTTACCTAAAAGATGTAATAGGTGAAGATGGAAAAGCCGAGATAATTGAGCCTGATGAACTAGTTTATGATACTCTTCCTACCGGGAAAATCATAATTAAAAGATTACCTGGGCAACTTAAAAAGACTGAAATTGATGAAGAAGAAACTTTTTTAAGACAAAATTTTTCTGAAAGTGATAATAGAAATTACAGAGATGGTGATATTGAATCGACAAGGTTATTTGGTCAAAGTCAAGACGAAGATTTAGCCGAAAATAAAAGACCAGAAACTACAAACATGTACGATGCCCCTACTCACCCAAAAGTCACAACAAATGAAGAAGGACAAGTTGTTAGGTCAAAAGATAAGTCTAATTCAAGAACTTCACTAATCACAGACGAGGTAAGAGTATACAAGGGAGGCTCATGGAAAGACAGAGCTTATTGGCTTGATCCAGCTCAAAGAAGATATCTTCCCCAATATATTGCAACAGATCATATTGGTTTTAGAGGCGCAATGTCTAGACTCGGATCTAAAAGTAAATCAAGGAAAACTGCTAGACATAAAAGAAAGAGTTAATCGATTTTTTTGATTTTTTTATAGCTAATTTTTTATCTAAATATGATTTTAGAAAAAATATACAGGATATATTTAGATAGCAAAAGTGTATGTATTGATACTAGAAAACTAGAAAAAGGGGATATTTTTTTCTGTTTGAGAGGCGAAAATAATGACGGAAACGAATTTGCTCAAGACGCAATTAAAAAGGGTGCCAAATTAGTTATTTCAGACAATGAAAAGTATAGAATTAAAAATAAAAAACAAATATTTGTTAAAGACTCTCTGAAAACTTTACAACTTCTTTCAACTTATCATAGATTAAGATTAAACATAAAAATAATAGCAGTAACAGGCTCCAATGGAAAAACAACGTCTAAGGAATTAATTGGTGCAGTTTTATCATCTAAATTTAAAGTAAAAAAAACATTAGGTAACCTAAATAATCACATTGGTGTCCCTCTGACTCTACTGAATTTTGACGAAAATACTGAAATAGGTATTGTAGAAATGGGAGCTAACCATAAGGGGGAAATTAATTTTTTATGTGAAATTGCCAAACCCACTCACGGAGTTATAACAAATTTTGGTAAAGCACATTTAGAGGGATTTGGAAGTATAAGTGGAATAATTAAGGGTAAAAAAGAACTTTACAATTATCTATTGAATAATAATGGAATGATATTAATTAATAATGATGACCCAAATCAAAAAAAAATTAAAAATAATCCTAATGTTTATTCTTATGGAACATCTGACAAAACAGACTTTAAATTTGAAAAATATCTTGAAAATAAATTTTTAAAATTTTACTACAATAAAAAATTGTTTGAAACTAAATTAATTGGAGAATACAATTATAATAATTTGTTTTGTGCAGTTTCATTTGGTAAATTTTTTGGTATTGATACAAATGAGATTCAAATTCCAATAAAAAAATTTGTCCCTCAAAATAATAGATCTCAAATAATAAAAAATAAGTCATCTAACATCTTTATGGATAGCTATAATGCAAATCCAACAAGTATGATTCTCTCACTTAAAAGTTTTTTAAAAAATTATAAAACTAATAGACTAATTATTTTAGGTGAAATGATGGAGTTAGGTAAGTATTCTAAAGATGAACACCAAAAAATAGTTGACTTTTTATCTAACATTGATATTCATAAAATTATTTTAATTGGAAATTTTTTCTTTGAGGTAAATTCCAACAAAAAATTTATAAAATTCACGAGTACTGATCAGGCTATTTCATATCTAAAAAAGGAAGATTTTAATAATAAAAATATTTTTATAAAAGGTTCTAGATCTAATAAACTTGAGAAAATTTTAGATATAATTAATTAAAATTATTACCATTTATTTTTAACTTGAGAAAAAAACTATTATAATGCCAGTAGTTTCAGTTTTTATTGGAATCTTACTCTTATTTTTTTTCATAATTTATTTGAAATTTGATGCCTTCATTTCTTTTATAATTATTTCCATTTTTATAGGTATTATTCAAGGAATGGAACTAAACTCAATTGTTACATCAATTGAAACTGGGATTGGAAGTATTTTAGGTTTTTTAGTAATAATTCTTAGTTTAGGAGCAATGCTTGGTAAGCTAGTTGCTGAAAGTGGAGCTGCACAAAAAATAACCATGGGTCTTATTGAAGCTTTTGGAATTAAATACACTCGATGGGCTGTTATGTTAACCGGATTTATTGTAGGAGTAACAATGTTTTACTCGGTTGGATTTGTCATCCTGGTTCCCTTAGTATTTAGTGTCGCAACTTCAACTGGTATACCTTTGATTTCTATTGCTCTTCCTATGTTATGCGCTTTATCTGTAACTCACGGTTATCTACCTCCTCACCCAGCTCCAACAGCTTTAGCAATTTTATTTAAAGCAGACATGGGTAAAACATTAATTTATGGATTTATAATTGCAATCCCTGCAATTATAATCTCTGGACCTATCTTAACAAAATTTTTAAAAAAAGTTAATGCAACTCCACTAAAAGAATTTGTTTCAACAAAAAAATTTAAAGATAATGAGTTGCCGTCTATGTCTAATAGTTTGTTGACATCACTTTCTCCAGTTTTAATTATTGGTTTTTCAACTGTGATAATTGAATTCTTAGATACAAATAGCTTTACTTATGAATTTTTTAAATTTTTAGGTAACCCCGTTGTGGCTTTACTTATAGCTATTATAATAAGTATTTATACCCTAGGAATAAATACTGGAAAAAAAATATCTGATATAATGAAAATTTTTTCAAGCTCTTTAAGCGGAATAACTATGGTTCTTCTTATTATCGCTGGAGCTGGTGCATTAAAACAAATTTTAATTGATAGCGGTGTCAGTGATTATGTCGCTGAGCTACTTCAAAAAGTTTCCTTATCTCCACTGATTTTAGGTTGGTTGATTGCGTCAATTGTTAGAGTTTCTATTGGATCTGCAACAGTTGCAGGCCTTACTACTGCAGGTATTGTTCTTCCTATTGTTGAAATTACCGGAGTCAATCCAGAACTTATGGTATTAGCTGTTGGGTCAGGTAGTTTAATGTTATCTCATGTTAATGATCCAGGTTTTTGGATGTTTAAAGAATATTTTAATCTATCAATCAAAGACACTCTTCTAACATGGACTATAATGGAAACCTCTGTAGGTATATCTGGTTTGATTGGTGTACTATTACTTAATCTTATTATTTAAAAAAATGAATATTTTAGAAAAAATAGAAAAATTAGAATTAATTCTTCCGCCTGCTCCAAAACCCCTGGGTGTTTACAAACCAACTCTTATTATTGATAATTTTTTATATGTTTCAGGTCAAGGACCAGTTAAATCAGATGGATCATTAATAATTGGAAAAGTTGGAAAAGATATGGATAAGCATGAAGCTAAAAAAGCAGCTAGACAAGTTGGACTCACTATGATTTCAAGTATTGTGTCAAATATTGAAAATGTTGAAAGAATTAAAAGAGTTGTTAAAGTATTTGGAATGGTTAACTCTAGTCCAAATTTTTATGATCATCCTTTTGTAATAAATGGATTTAGTGAATTAATGTCTGAAATTTTTGGTGAGGACTTAGGTATTGGTGTAAGAAGTGCAGTAGGTATGACTTTACCTGGTAATATTCCTGTTGAAATAGAGGCTAAATTTGAACTATATAATTAAAATGTTATCAGATTTAAAGAAACTTAATACAAGTAAAATTATTACCCCTGCATTACTTGTTATAAAACCTAATATTATTCATAATATAAAAAAAATGATAGAAATATCTGGCGATAAAGATAGACTTTGGCCTCACATCAAAACTCATAAAATGTCAGATATTATAAAATTGCAAATTAAATATGGTATCAAAAAATTTAAGTGTTCAACTATTTCTGAGCTCAAATTATTGTCATCTATAAAGAAAATTGATCAAATTTTATTAGCCATGCAACTTACTGAGGATAAGATTGGATCTTACATTGATATTCAAAAAAATAATCCTGAAATAATTTATTCTACTCTAATTGATAATTTTAAAACTCTGAACTTATATGATAAAATTTGTAAAAGTTTAGATTCAACTTTAAATGTTTGGATAGATATTAATAATGGAATGAATAGGACTGGAATCGAACCTAATAAAGCAATAGATCTTTATAATAAGATTGATCAAAATAAAAATATTAATTTGAAAGGATTTCATGTCTATGATGGAAATATAAGGGATGAAAGTGAAATTATTAGAAAAGAAATGAGTGATGAAAATTTCCAACCAGTCCTTAGTTTATTAAAAACTATAAATCAAAAAAAATCAAAAAAAATTGATTTAATAGCTGGTGGATCTCCTACTTTTTTGCCTCATTCATACAGAAAAAATGTTTTTCTTAGTCCTGGAACTACACTTTTATGGGATTATGGATATTCAAAAATTTGGCCTGAGTCTCCTTTTTTATTTTCTGGAATTTTAGCTACAAGAGTCATAAGCAAGCCCAAAGAAAATTTAATTTGTTTTGATTTGGGTCACAAAGCAATTGCGCCTGAAATGAAAATGCCTAGAGCAAAAATTATTGGACTTGAAAATGCTAAACATCTGTCTCAAAGTGAGGAGCATTTAGTTATAGAATCAAATAAATCAGCGAAAATTAATGTGGGAGATATTTTTTATGCAGTCCCAAATCATATTTGTCCTACGGTTGCTAAATATAATTCAGCTTACGTAATTAATCATTTTAAAGTTGAAGAAATATGGAAGATATCTGCAAGAAACTATAACTATGAAATTAATTTTTGACGCACACCTTGACTTAGCTATGAATGCTCTTGAGTGGAATAGAGATCTAAGGCTTCCTGTTAACAAGATTAATGACCTTGAAAAAAATCTAAAAGACAAGCCTGATAGAGGAAATGCAACAGTCTCATTTCCGGAATTAAGGAATGGAAATATAGGTTTATGTGTAGCTACTCAAATTGCTAGATACGTTAAACCAAAAAATTTATTACCAGGATGGAATTCACCTGAGCAAGCATGGGCTCAGACACAGGGTCAGTTTTCATGGTACAAAATAATGGAGGAGTTAGGAGAAATAAGTCAAATAATGTCATCATTTGATTTGACTAATCACCTTAAAAAATGGGACAACGAAAAGTTAACAAAAAAACCAATTGGTTTTATTCTAAGCCTTGAAGGTGCAGATTCTATAATTAGTGAAAAATACTTAGAAATTTCATATAACAATGGACTAAGAGCTATTGGTCCAGCACATTATGGACCTGGAACTTATGCTCACGGAACTGATTCTGACGGAGGTATAGGAATTAAAGGCAAAAGACTATTAAAAAAAATTAATG
>PACV01000054.1 GCA_002702875.1 Flavobacteriaceae bacterium | reverse complement strand
TTCTAAAGACCGATCGACAAATAATTCTGCTGTTTATCAAATCGCAAAGCAGCCCGGTCACCAAGTATTAGTGGCGAAAGACTCCCTGTATGTTGAGTGTTTAATTACTGGCGCTGATTTTCACAAAGATTCGGGGTTAATGGGACTTACAGGCTATTCCAAGGATGGGTCGCAATTTCTCTTTTTAATGCCGGATTATAGTGTGCCTTATGATCAATCTAAAATGATGCGATATGTTCTGCCAGTTATGCCAGCACAAATTGAAGCAATCCATATCGAATCCCCATCTGCCATTTGGCTGACTTCTGAGGACGAGGGCTTGGGTTTGCCTAGGCTCTTCAAAGTAAACATTAATTGATTTTGATTAATATTGTTGTGTCTTTTGGTCCAATACCTCAAATCTAACCTATGAAAATCAATCTTATCCTCTGTCTTATAATTGGCTCATTATGTAGTTCTATGTTAGGGCAGGTTCCTAATGATGATGTGTTTAATGAGCGCGGCGAATTTCGCATCAATGGTCTGGCGCTACTGGCTGGGCCGGCCTTGGATGTGTCTTATGAGCGAATCATGTCCTCCTCGAGTGGCCTTGGAGGGAGCTTGCTTTTAGATTTATCTGGAGATAACTTTGGGAGTCAAAACTTTGCTTTGACCCCTTTTTATCGCTTTTATTTTTTTGATCTAAAGGATTATGGAGCCCGAGGTTTTTTCGTAGAGACCTTTACCTCTTTTGCTTCCGTAAGGAGTTACGATGGCGGAAGCCTGCCATTTCCTGAAGGTGATTTTGAAGAGCCAAAACAAAAAGACCTTTTTCAATGGTCCTTAGGTTTTGCCGCGGGTCGTAAATGGGTGAACAAACGTGGCTTTTCCTTTGAATTTTTTCTGGGCCTGGGTCGGTATCTCCTTAATACGGATTACACGGATGAGGTTCATCCACACATAGGAGCCAATTTTGGCAAGCGCTTTTAAAAAGAACAGGCATAAAAAATGCTTGTGTGAATAAAGGTGCGTTTTATAAAATTTCAACAGAATCTGAGGTTATACCTCCTTCATCACTCCCTTGACAGCCTCAATAATTTCATCGTTGAGCACAATCTTGTGAACCTGCTCCGCATGAGCTGCAACAGCGGCCATAACCTCTTCTAGATTGCCTGCAGCCTTGAAATCACAGTCGTTACCTAGGTCTCTACAAAATACTTGCTTCATGGTCTTTGATTTTGATAATTAGTGACTCTAATTTACTATATAATTGCTTATCAGCAAACAAACCTTAATTCACCTTGAGCCTGAGGGGTGTTAGAAATAATAAAAAAGGATCTCCTTAATAATCTAGTCAAAAAAGGGCGCTAAAAGCGCCCTTTGTGCAAGAAAGCGAGTTGTTTTTTAATTTGTCTTTAAAGTGGCGCCCATTACCCGCCCTTTTACCTTGGTTTTACTCTTAAATAGCCCTAATCTTTGGTCCACCTCATATTTTGGATTCAAGAAGACATCGATATTTGGATTATCCTGAACAAGTTTTCTGTTCATCTTCTTTCAAAAATAAATATTTTGGTTTACCATTTGGTTTACCACAAAGGTTCCTTAAAACAAAAACCCTCTAAATCAATGACTTAGAGGGTTTAGAGGTGGTCCCACCTGGGCTCGAACCAGGGACCAAATGATTATGAGTCATCTACTCTAACCAACTGAGCTATAGGACCGACATTAGTAGTAGCAACGCTCACGTTGGTTTTGGTTGCTGTTCCTACCTAATGTAAAATCTATATTTACATAAATATTTACATAAAAGTCAAAAGTACAACCTTTTTACTGGTCATAAGTTTGAGGGTTAAAAATAATAAAATTGACTTAATTTTTATCGAACCTATCTAATAAATTATAATTCTCTCTTGGAACGTCTTCTTGCCTACCTTTAAATTGACAACTATCGCTAACTTTTACTTCACCGTCTTCGTCTCATTCATTTACACCAACAAATAGTGGTTATTCTATAATTTCTGTTAAATCCTGTATTTCTTTTCCTAGTTTGGGTACTTCATAATTTAAACCATGCTATTTATTAAATATGCCCCCTGATTGAAGACTCCTATAAAATGAAGTTAATATTAGTTTTATAATTAATTAACACATGATTATTAAATATGCCACTGGCTTAACATTTTTATAAAATATATTTAAAATTTGTTTTATAGTTAGTTAATACCTGATATGTAGATTTAACAAATTTTAAAATAATCAACTAATGAAAAAAATATTATTAATGCTTTTAATTCCATTTTACATTTTTTCACAAAATGTTACAAATGGAGATTTAATTAAAAATGATTCTTTACAAAATGTTGCTCTCGATGAAGTAACTGTAATGGGTGGGGTTATAAATTTATCATCTGATAGAGAAACCCCAATTGCTGTATCAAAGATTACTGCTCAACAAATTGAATCCAAAGGTGCTTTTTTTGATCTAATTGAAACAATGAGAACAACTCCTGGGATTCAAGTAAATAGAGGGGGAGGATTTGGTGATGGGAATATGTATCTTCGCGGATTTGATCATACAAACACGGCGTTCTTAATTAACGGACAACCAATTAATGGCGTAGAAGATGGTAAGATGTATTGGTCAAATTGGTCAGGTATGATTGATGTAGCTGAAGAAATTGAAATACAAAGAGGTTTAGGTTCTTCAAACCTTGCAATATCTTCTGTTGGTGGAACAGTTAACATTATTACTAAAGCTGTTGACCAAAGAGCTGGAGGATTTGTTAAAACAGTATCTGGTTATAATAATTATTTAAAAACATCAGCTTATTTATCTACTGGATTAATGGAAAATGGTTTTGCAGCTTCTGTTCTTTTTGGACATTGGCAAGGTGACGGATATCACGAAAGTTCTATAGGTCAAGGTCAGACTTACTTCTTTTCATTAGGTTATAAGCCAAATGATAATCATATACTAAATCTTCTTTTAACTGGAGCTCCTCAATGGCATGGAGTTGGTGGAGATGCAAAGCTGTCAACTTTTTTAGCTACAGATAATAGTCAAGTCAGACCTGGTACTTGGATGGGTATTTATAGAGGTGATATATATCCAGGTGGAAGAAATTTTTACCACAAACCTCTTTACAATTTAAGTTGGGATTGGGATATTAATTCAGACTCGTCATTATCTACTGTAATTTACGGTTCAAATGGTAGAGGTGGTTTTGCTTACCCAGAGGGTAAATTTTATTACGATGCGCCTGGCGGAAGAATAAATTTTGATAAAATAGTCACTGAAAACGCTTTAGGAAATAGTCAAGGTATTATTAAAAATTCAATTAACAGCCATAACTGGTATGGAATAATATCAAATTTTTCCTCTAAAATCAATGATAACATAAATTATAATATTGGCATTGATGGAAGAACCTACAATGGTATTCATTTTCGTGGACCTAATAATTTTCTTGGCCTTAAATCATATAAAGGAGCCACAAAATCCATTAGTTATGATCCATGGGAAGCTATATTTGATTTTCCTAGTGGTGACAGAAGTGATTACACAATTTCTTATGATTATGAAGAAGTTATCTCATATGCTGGTTTTTTTGGGCAACTTGAGTATGTAGGAGAGTCTTTTTCAACTTTTATACAAGCATCTTATTCAAGTCAAAAGCATGTTAAAGAGGATTTTAAATTTGGTTTAGGAAAAGCTGATGAAATTATAAATGATGGTTATAATTTTAAATTAGGTGCTGCTATTAAAACAGGTGATAAATCAAAAATTTATGCAAATTTTGGCACTTATTCTAGACAGCCTTTCCATGACGATTTATACAATAACATACGCTATGCAAACACAATAAATAAAAGAGTTGAAAATCAAACTATAACAGGTTTTGAAGTTGGATATAAGTATGAATCAGATAATTTTCAATTAATACTTGACTTATATTCAACCCAATGGTCAGATAGAATACAATCTAGCACAACCTTTAATGATAACAATGAAGCAATTTCAAGCGACGTTTCCACACCTTTTGGCCAAATTCATAATGGAGTTGAACTTCAATTAAATTATAAGCCAACAAATAATTCAAGTTTATACGCTTACGCTTCAATTGGTGATTGGACATACGATGGTAATATTGAAACTACAACATATGACGAAGTTAATAACTTAGGATCTGTATTAAGTGTTGGAAATAAAGTATATATTGATGGAGTTAAAGTTGGAAACGCTGCTCAAACTACATATGGTTTAGATTATAATTATATTTTAAGTAATGACCTGAGCTTTAATTTAACTGGCAACCATTATGATAATCTTTATGCTGGAATGGATTTTGGTTATTCTGAGTATTCTAATGCAAATAATAGAGGTGCAGTTAAAATACCTGCTCACACTCTTATTGATGCTTCATTAAATTTTAAATTACCTGTTTCAGAATTCAATAGCATCGACTTAAGATTTTCAATATTTAATTTATTTGATGTATTTCATATTGAAAAAATTACAGATGATATGAATCATGCAGATGGAACAACGACAACTTGGAATGGCCTTGATGTTGACACTGATATTGATCCTGGTCTCCCAAGAACTTGGGCAATATCTGCAAAATATAGGTTCTGAAATTACCTTTAATAATTTCTCATAAATTTGATTTTTGTTATATAGTATCCCCTTCTTGGGGATACTTAATTTATAATCACTTTTTACATATTCAAACTTTATTTTGTGTAGCTCTGCTATATCAATTTCTTTTGCTTCAATTAGTTTTTTAGGTGATAAACCTAGCTGATTTTTATCCTTGTAAAACTCAAGAATTAAATCTTCAAAGTATGCAACCATATCAGTACATATCTTATTGAATTTTAATTTAATGGTATCGTCTAATTGGTTGTGAATCCAAACTGATGCTTTGTCTAATAGCTCTAATTTTTTCTTTGCTACTGCTTCAGCATCGATATAGGCTTTCTCATTAAAGCTGACCATTATAGGCTTAAATTTATTCATACCCTTTCGTTAAAATTTCTGAAATATATTTGTTAGCGTCTTTGCCTGAACTCTTTGCCTTTTGTCTGTAAAAATCTGCGACATCAGAGTCAAGAGTGATTAAGAAATTACTACCATTTTTTTTATTGCCAACGAATCTAAATAGACCCTCTTTGACCATTGTTATCTTATACATAATTTTCTACGTCTTTAAAAAGTTTATGTCTGCAAAAGGTAGCAACTGGCATTCTCTTTTTAGATGCTTCATCTTTTAAATACTGCATATCTTTTAAATTAACCCTTATGCTTAGGTTTTCGACTAAATTAGTTTTACTCATATTGTTGTTATTTATAATCTGTTAAACAAAACTTATATTGATATTACGATTATATATAGCAACTGTACTAACTAATATTTACAGCTGTAATTCAATCTTGTTCAATGACATTCAATACAAGACGATTAGTGTTTTTTTTATGTTTCTTTAACACACGCTTAGAGATAAAGTGTAATCTCTTAGTACACTTTTTTAAACCTCTAATCTTTTATACCTGAAATAAGTTATAATGTATTAAGACACAAAGACATAAAGGGTAGCCTATAGAATTAAGTCTATATAGGTAAACAAATCTAGTAATTGGGTAGGGTGTAAAACTATGACTAACAGGGTTTTGCTTTTAAATGAGTCATTAAGTTGGGTTATATACTATTTTTAGTGTATCACTCCAAAACAGAAAGTCATATTAAGCTTGAACTGGCTCAAATGAATGCATTTCTTCATTTTTAATATTCATCTTTTCCATAAGATTAACAAGATAATCAGAACTCATTAATTTTTGCAATCCTTCCATATCAACATCATAAAGCATAACAATACAGCTTTTATCATCTATTTTTCCAACTGTTGTCTTTGACTCATCACAAACCTCTGCTCTAGCTTCATGAGAATCAAACTCTGCTCTCCACTCATCGTAATTATCAAAAGTTACTTTTAAAACTAAATTCATAATATTTATTTATCGTTAACAATATAAAAATATAAAAATATAAAAACTACAATCAATATTTAATTATAAATAACATTATAATACTATTTTTGTATAATGAAAAAGAAGAAAAAGCCAGATAATATTGTTTGGGATGAAAACAAAGAAGAGTATATTGCCAGACTTTTACCCTATGGTTCAGATACCTCAAGCCCAGTAATCGATGTTCCCAATGTAGCTGGGTTTAAAAAAGAGGGAGTTGATAAAGCTTCAAAACAGTTTAATGCTGAATTAGAGGACTTAAAAAGCAAAATAAAAAAATTTGTAAAATCTGCATCTGACACTCAATTTGTATATTCGTCTGAATTTAAATTCACACCAATTGTTGGAGAGACCTATCATCTATATAAAGATGAAAAAGGAAATTTTCTTTCTCTGATATCACCAAAAGATTGGGATAAAGAACATATTGGTTCCTTTAGATTAAATAGTGACTACAAGTGGGATCAAGTATAGGCATACTCACTAATTTTGAATTCAACTTTTAATAATCAAATAGTTTTTTGTATCATTGATTCAATGAAATTACAATATCTACTTCTAACCTTTACTTTGCTGTTTTTAAGTTGTAATGATGGCAAATTAAAAACTAACAGTCAGCCTAATATTATACTTATAATAACAGATGATCAGGGGTATGGAGATATTGGAGCCCACGGAAATCCTTGGATAAAAACACCCGAGTTAGATAAATTGCATAATGAAAGTGTNAGATTAATTGATTTTCACACTGGTACAACATGTACTCCAACNAGAGCTGGTCTTTTAACNGGTCGNAATTGTAATGAAACNGGTGCATGGCANACNGTTGGTGGAAGGAGTCTGTTAAGACTAGATGANGTAACGATTGCNGATGTGCTTAAAACAAATGGTTATGAAACTGCAATTTTTGGGAAATGGCATTTAGGNGACAACTATCCCTATCTGCCAAATCAAAGAGGTTTTGCGACATCCGTTATTCACGGAGGAGGAGGAGTTGGACAAACTCCAGACTATTGGAATAACGATTATTTTGATGATACTTATTTCAGAAATGGTAATCCGGAAAAATTTCAAGGCTACTCAACAGACATTTGGTTTAATGAGGCAATTTCATTCATAGAAAAAAATCAAACCAAACCTTTCTTTTGTTATATATCAACAAATGCTCCTCACAGTCCTTTTCACGTTCCAAAGAAATATATTGAATTATATAAAGACAACAAAAATATACCTGAACCGAATTTTTACGGTATGATAACTAATATTGATGAAAATATTGGAAGATTAAGAAATTATTTAAATGATAAAAATTTGTCTAACAATACTATATTTATATTTATGACAGACAATGGTACATCAGGTGGAGCAGTATTAGATGATAAAGGATTTTTGGAAAAAGGTTACAATGCTGGAATGAGAGGTAAAAAAGTATCGCCATACGAGGGAGGACACAGAGTGCCTTTTTTTATTCATTGGCCATTTGGAAACCTAGCACACGGAAATGACGTAAAATATATAACTTCTTACACCGATATAATGCCAACTATTTTGAGTTTGTGTAAAATAAATTATAAATCCAAATTACCATTTGAAGGTGAATCAATCGCTTCATTACTTGAAAACCCAAATTCAAAATGGAAAAAAAGAACAATTATAACTGACACTCAAAGAGGCCCATTTATGGTTAAAGGAAAAATGTCCTCAGTGATGACTGATAAGCATAGATTAGTTAACGGTGACGAATTGTATGATTATATAAATGATCCTGGACAAAAAGAAAATATATCAAAAAAATTTCCAGAAAAAGTAAAAGAGTTAAATAATGAATATGAAAGATGGTGGAAAAGAGTTTCTGAAAGAAAGGATGAGTTTTGTCCTATACCTGTAGGATACAATAATGATTATGTAAAATTAACATCTCATGACATTCACGTTGAAGATAATGTCTACGCTGCATGGCATCAAGAAGCGGTTAGACTTGACAAAAATGTAACTGGATATTGGAATATTGACGTTCAAAATGAAGGTGAATATGAGATTTCCATTTACAGATATCCCAAAGAAACGGACTATAAATTTGATGAATCTATTCCAAAAGGTGAAGAAATATCTGGCGGAAAGGCACTATCAAAGGGTGTTGCAATAAATGTTAAAGAGATTAGAATTAAAATTGGCGATATATTTAAAATTCTAAAAGGGAATAAATCAAATTACTCTAGCATACTTAAATTAAAAGCTGGGCAAAATAATTTATCGGTTAGGGTTATTGACATTAATCAAAAAGAAAGAGAAGCTTATTTTGTTTACTTAAAAAAATTATAGATGTCTAACAAAGGTGAAACACAAAGACAAAAAAAAATTTCTAGCTTACTTCAAAAAGAAATTGCAAAATTAATACAAAATCAACTTAGAAATAACGGTATAAAAAACTTAATTATTTCTGTTACTAAAGTTAAAGTTTCTGTTGATTTATCTATCGCAAGAATATATCTAAGCATTTTTCCGTCATCAAACTCTGAGGATCAAATTGAATTAATTCAAAGGGGGTCGTTTAAATATAAACAAGCTTTGTCAAAAATATTTAAAAATAATTTGTTTAAAATACCAAATTTGCATTTTCATAATGACGATTCTTTGGACTATATTGAAAAAATTGAAAATGCTTTAAAAGGAAAAGACAACCCAATAATTAACAAATCAAATAGTAAAAATTAATTTGAATTTATCGTTTTATATAGCTACAAAATATTTTGTTTCAAAAAGTAAACAGAAAATTATTAATATTATCAATTACATTTCAATTGCACTAATAACTATATCTACAGCATCGCTCTTGATAGTTCTATCAGGTTTTAGTGGATTAAAAAACTATGGGTTATCTTTTACGGAAGGTTTTGAGCCTGACTTTAGATTGGAATCAAAATCAGGAAAAAGTTTTTTTCTTGATCAGAATTCTTTAGATTCAATAAGACAAAATTCAAATATTAAGTCTATTTCAACAGTCATTCAAGATAAAGTTTTTTTAAACTTTAAACAGAAAAGCGGTGTTGCTTTTCTTAGAGGGGTCGATAGTATATACAATGAAATGATACCTATTGACAATTTTATAGGTACAGGACAATGGATAAGTGACGAGTTTAATGAAATTGTAGTTGGAAGCCAAATAGCAAATGATCTTAATTTGGGAGTTTTCGATTACAATGATTTTTTATTTGTGAAAACATTTGAAAAATCTCCAAGGGGACTTGGAGTTTTTAATCCATTTAGAACGAAAAAAACAATTGTTTCAGGCATATTTTCAGTAGGTGAAGAATTTGATGGAAAATATTTATTTAGTAACATAAACCTAGCCAGAAATCTACTTCAACTAGCCGAAAATAGATACAGTTACTTATTTCTTAATTCAGAAGGTAATATTTCGAAAGAAACTTTAATGGAAGATCTTAAAAAGTTTTTTAAAGACCCAATAATTTTAAAATCTAAAGAGGAGCTTAATCCTACATTCTACAAAATGCTTAATACTGAAAATATTGCTGTATATCTAATATTTTCATTTATAATAATAATTTCTCTTTTTAATGTAGTTGGATCGTTATCTATGATGATATTAGAAAAACGTGATCAATTTAAAATCTTTCAATCAATGGGACTGAATATAAAAGATATTAAAAACATATTTTTGTATTTAGGTATAATGATTAGTTGGGTGGGAGGTTTTTTAGGAGTTCTTATTGGTTCATTCCTTTTAGCTATTCAATTTTATAATCCTTTTTTATATGTTCCAAATACAAACATACCCTATCCGATTTCATTTGAACTTAACAACTACATCATTGTTGCGTTTACAATAATATCTTTAGGAGCTATAACTTCAGCCTGGGTTACATCAAGTTTTAATAAAAATATTAATAAACATTTGATAGTCTAACTTTGCCTAACTGTTCAATAAAGTCTAAAATCTCATAAACTTCAAAAGATGAATTCGCTCTAACTAATTCAGATTTAAATTTTTTTATATTTTCAATCCCTTTAAAATAATTATGATAATGTCTTCTTGTTTCAAATATGGCCAGTTTTTCTCCTTTCCATTTAATTGACAAGTCCAAATGTCTTTTTGCCATAGAAACTCGCTCACTAATCGAGGGAAACTTATTGTAAGAACCCGTTGTAAGATAATTTTTAACCTGATTAAAAAACCAAGGGTTACCAATAGCAGCTCTCCCAATCATTGCTCCATCAAATCCATAAACATCTCTTACATTTTTAGCCTTTTCAGGAGAATCAATATCTCCGTTGCAAAAAACAGGAATAAACATTCTAGAGTTATTTTTAACCTCAGCTATATGATCCCAATTGGCATTTCCTTTATACATCTGTGCCCTTGTCCTTCCATGAATTGAAATTGCCTTAATTCCAACATCTTGTAATCTTTCAGCTACTTCAACTATTCTTATAGAATTTTCATCCCATCCAAGTCTGGTTTTTACAGTTACAGGTATTTTAGTTCGATTTACAATCTCTTTGGTAAGTTTAACCATTAGTGGAATATCTTTTAATATGCCCGCACCTGCTCCCTTACAAACTACTTTTTTTACTGGGCATCCAAAATTAATATCTATTATATTAGGGGAAGTTTTTTCAACAATATCAACTGCTTTTAGCATTGAATCAAGATTTGAACCAAAAATTTGAATTCCTACAGGTCTTTCGTTTTTATAAATATCAAGTTTCTTAATACTTTTTGAAGCATCTCTTATCAACCCTTCGCTGGAGATAAACTCTGTGTAAACCAAATCGGCTCCTTTTTCTTTACATAATGCCCTAAAAGGTGGGTCACTAACATCTTCCATTGGAGCTAGAAGCAATGGAAAGTTTTTTAATTCAATATTTCCAATTTTTACCAAATCAATTAAATTTTTACAAAACTAATAATTTTAGTTTTTTAAGGAACTAACTTTTTTATCATTCTGATAAGGCCGTTTTAATATTTTTATAGAAACTGTCATCCCAAATGTTTTTAACTTGAGCTTTTTCAATTTGGTAAATTCTTGGTGGTGAATTTCCAATTAAATCAAAAAAATCATTAACATCTATTAATGCGTATGGAAATTTTGTTTCTGTTATTTTTTCAAATTCTTCAACTGAGGTTGAGCCCTCTTTGTAAAAGAGAACAAAAACATTTGGAAACTGATTTAATTCTTTTTTTAATGTTGAAATTTCTTTAGCCGCATCTTGACAATGTTCACAATCCAAATTAAAAATAGCAACCAAACCATTTTTTTCAGATAAATCGACCCTACCAATCGATTCAAAATTTGAAAATTTTTTGAAAGGAAAATCACTGTTATCAGGGATTGGTATTATAAACCATATAAAAAAAGTTAAAATAGATGAACCTAATATTGGAAAAAGAACATTTATTTTTCTTTCATTTGCTTTAAAATATACAAACATTGTAACCAAAAATAAAACTAGATTTTTTAATAAAGACTGAGCAGGAGTCATTGAAATCATTTCACCAAAACACCCACAATTCTCGTTGTCACCAATAAAAACTAAATAGACTAAATGAACAGAAAAAACTGAAAGTAATACTGCCGATAAGACCATTAATCTTTTTGTATAAAAGGGTAATAACATAAGTAATCCAATAGAAAACTCCATTCCAATAATAAATCTGGTCATTTGAGCAGCAAAATTTCTAGTAACCGCTATACCTTGGTCAATTAAAGTTATTTCAAAAAAACCTGGAGCAACAGCTTTTGTGTATGCAGAGAAAAGAAAAGTCACTCCTAATAAAACCCTAACTATACCAACAAAATAAACCATACAATAAATTTTAAATTAAAATTAAGTTTTATGTAATAAACAAAAAAGCAATAATACAAATAAGTATATTTGAAATTGAATTACTTTTTAAATTAATGAAAAACATCAGAAACTTTTGTATTATAGCTCATATTGATCACGGTAAAAGTACTTTGGCTGATAGGCTTCTAGAATTCACTGGTTCAGTTTCTGAAAGAGAAAAAAAAGATCAATTGCTAGATGACATGGATCTTGAAAGAGAAAGAGGAATAACAATTAAATCTCATGCCATTAAAATGGATTACCATTACAATGAGATGCTTTATTCATTAAACCTAATCGATACTCCTGGTCACGTTGATTTTTCATATGAAGTATCAAGGTCAATTGCCGCTTGCGAAGGAGCCTTACTTATAGTAGATGCTGCCCAAAGTATACAGGCCCAAACAATTTCAAATTTATATCTAGCTCTAGAAAATGATTTGGAAATTATACCCGTATTAAATAAAATTGACTTGCCCTCCGCTAATCCTGAAGAGGTAACGGATGATATCATAAATTTGATTGGTTGTAAAAAAGAGGATGTTATAGCTGCTTCAGCAAAAACTGGTGAAGGAATTGAAAATATATTAAAAACAATAATTGAAAAAGTACCTCCTCCAAGAGGGGAAATTAATGAGCCACTTCAAGCATTAATATTTGATTCTGTATTTAATCCTTTTAGAGGAATAGAAACCTATTTCAAAGTGATAAATGGAAGAATTAAAAAAGGTGATAAAATCAAATTCATGGCTACCAAAAAATCCTATAATGCTGATGAAATTGGATTTCTTAAACTTATAAAACAACCAAAAAATGAAGTTTTAACTGGAGATGTAGGATACTTAATAACTGGCATTAAAGATGCGAAAGAAGTTAAGGTCGGAGATACAATAACTTTAGAAGATAATATTTCATCTAAAGCAATTGAAGGTTTTGAAGAAGTTAAACCAATGGTTTTTGCAGGTATTTATCCAGTTGATACTGATGAATATGAAGAGCTAAGATCTTCAATGGAAAAGCTTCAATTAAATGACGCATCTCTAGTCTTTATACCAGAAAGTTCTGCTGCTTTAGGATTTGGATTTAGGTGTGGTTTTTTAGGAATGCTTCATTTAGAAATCATCCAACAAAGATTAGAAAGAGAGTTTAATATGACTGTTATTACAACAGTACCTAACGTGTCATATCATGCTTATACCAAAAAAAATCCATCACAAAAACTACTTGTAAATAATCCATCTGATCTACCTGATCCATCAATTATTGATAGAGTTGAAGAACCTTTTATTAAAGCTACAATTATTACAAAATCAGAATTTATTGGAAATGTTATGAATTTGTGTATTGAAAAAAGAGGTGTTATAACAAACCAAAGTTACTTAACCACAGAACGAGTTGAATTGAGTTTTAACCTACCTTTGGCTGAAATTGTTTTTGATTTTTATGATAGGTTGAAAACTGTTTCCAAAGGATATGCCTCATTTGACTATTCTCCTATTGGAATGAAAGCATCGAAGCTTGTTAAGGTTGATATACTTTTAAATAGTAATCCTGTAGATGCTTTATCTGCTCTAATTCATGCAGACAATGCATATACAATTGGAAAAAAAATTTGTGAAAAACTTAGAGCATTAATACCGCGTCAACAATTTGATATTCCCATTCAAGCTGCAATTGGAGCGAAAATAATTTCAAGAGAAACAATTAAAGCTGTCAGAAAAGATGTTACTGCAAAATGCTATGGTGGTGATATTACGAGAAAAAGAAAACTTTTGGAAAATCAAAAAAAAGGAAAGAAAAAAATGCGACAAATTGGTCGGGTTGAAATCCCTCAAGAGGCTTTCATGGCAGTTTTAAAGTTAAGCGAATAATTTTTGTAAATTGACAAAAAAACTATAAATGAAAAAACTATTGTTCTCTCTCCTATTTGTTTCTCAGACGATAGTATTGTCTCAAGAATTTTCAAAAGAATTGTTTGTCTCTGATAAGGATTCCCTACCATATAGATTATTACTTCCCAAAAATTTTGACAAAGCTAAAAAATATCCATTAATTGTTTTTTTACATGGGGCTGGCGAAAGAGGAAATGATAATGAACTACAACTTGTTCATGGTAAAGATCTTTTTATTAATATGAATAAAAACAATACTTTTCCTTCAATTGTAGTTTTTCCCCAGTGCAGCAAAAATTCTTATTGGGCAAATGTCTCGAGAATTAATAATTCTTTTTCTTTCCTGGGTGATCCAACTGAGAACAAAAGTTTAAAACTTGTGGAGGGTATGATTAATGAATTACAAAGTAATTTTAAAATTAATTCAAATCAAATTTATGTTGGTGGGTTATCAATGGGTGGTATGGGTACTTTCGAATTAGTTTACAGAAATCCTGATATGTTTGCAGCTGCCTTTGCAATTTGTGGAGGTGCTAACCCTAAAATTGGAGAAAAAATCTCTAAAACTAATTGGAGAATTTACCATGGCGACAAAGATTTTGTTGTCCCAGTAAAATTATCAATTGACATGTATAACTCAATTAAATCTTTTAATAAAAATGTCTATCTGAAGATATACCCTAATGTTAATCACAATAGTTGGGATAATGTCTTTAGAGAACCTGACTTATTTAAATGGCTATTTAGTAACTCTAAAGCTAATTAATTAAGCTTTTTTGATGAAAAAAATATTTATTCTGTTCATTATATTAATATTTTCTTGTCAAAATACTTCATATAATATTTCAATAAATGGTGAGCTTAAAAAATGGCACAAAATAACCTTGACCTTTGATGGAATCCATTCATCTGAATATGCAAAAGAAAATCCGTTTTTAAATTATAGACTTTTTGTGACATTTATAAATGAAAACGAAAAATTTGTCGTACCTGGATATTATGCAGCGGACGGCAATTCATCTGAAACATCAGCTGACTCAGGAAAAATATGGAAAGTTCATTTTAGACCAAATAAAACAGGTAAATGGAAATATAATGTTTCATTTCAAAAAGGGAAAAATTTAAGCCTTAAAAATTTAGAAATTAGTGGAGAACCTACTGCTTTTGATAATGCAAACGGAGAATTTATTATTGAAAAATCAAATAAATCAGGTAAAGATTTTAGAAGTTTAGGTAGAATAAAAAACGGCGATAAAGGTTACTTTAAGTTCACTGATAAAGATTCTATTTTTTTTAAAAATGGAACCAATAGCCCGGAAAATTTTCTTGCATATGAGGATTTTGACCAAACATACAGATACGAGGTTCAAAACAGAAGCGGTGAATCTAATCCCAAAGACCTTATACATAAATATGCTTCTCACGTTAAAGATTGGAAAAAGGGAGACCCTACTTGGAAAAAAAATAAAGGTAAAGGTATTATTGGAGCTATAAATTATTTATCTAACCACGGAGTTAATTCAATTTATATGATTTCTCTTAATATTCTATCTGACGGCAAAGATGTGTGGCCGTATTCAGACCATAACGAAAGATATAGATTTGATTGCAGTAAATTAGATCAATGGGAAATTGTATTTGATCACATGGAAAGAAAGGGGGTAATGCTTCATCTTTTAACCCAAGAAACTGAAAATGAGACTTTATTGGATAATGGAGAAACAAGTGTACAGAGAAAAGTTTACTACAAAGAATTGATTGCTCGATTTGGTCATCATTTGGGAATAATTTGGAACATGGGTGAGGAAAATGGTCCAAGTGCTCCTGATCAATGGTCTCCAATAGGACAAACAGACAAACAAAGACTTGACATGGCTAAATACATAAAACAAAATAATCCCTTTGAGCCAATAATATTTCTTCATTCCCATGCAGATAGTAAATCTCAAGACAAATATTTAAATCCTCTTATTGGAAAAAGGGAATATGATGGAGCTTCAATGCAAATTGGAGAACCAAAAAATGTTAATTCAAGAATTTATAATTTTTCTGAAAAATCCGAGATTAGGGGGAAAAAATGGATAGTAAGTCTTGATGAGTTAGGTCCTCACTGGAAGGGAGTCATGCCTGATTCTTTTGACAAAAAACATGACACAATTAGAAATCACGCATTATGGGGTTCTGTCTTAGCTGGAGCAGGAGGTGTTGAATGGTATTTTGGATGGAAATACCCTCATGCAGATCTAACATGTGAAGACTTTAGATCAAGGGAACTTTGGTGGAAGCAAAGTAAGATTGCCGTAGATTTCATAANAAATTATCCAATGGAGGAAATGAAAAAATCAACCGNTCTTTTAAAGAATTTTAATACTTACAGCTTTTCAAAAAAAGATGAAATTCATTTAATTTATTTACCANATGTTAAAAAAAATATATTTTTAAATATNNAAACTGATATAAATTATNANATAAAGTGGTTTAATCCTAGGTCCGGAGGTAANCCAATTTATGGCGATAAAAAATATACCTCAGCTAAATCTTATCATATAGGTCAACCTCCATTTGACTTAAATAAAGATTGGGTTGTCGTGCTTAATAAAATTTAAATTTGAAAAAGCTTATAATACTTCTTGTTTTGACAACAACAAACTCTTTTACTCAGGATCTTTCGTCAGCAATGACATTTAACGTAAGATACGCTACCGCTAAAGACGGAATCAACCAATGGGAAAATAGAAAAAAAGATGTCTTAAATCTTTTAAAAAATTATTCTCCAGATATTGTTGGCTTTCAAGAAATGTTAAAATCTCAATTGGAATTTATTGATGAAAATCTTAATAAATACCATTATGTTGGAGTTGCAAGAGAAGATGGAAAATCAAAAGGAGAGTTCTCGCCCATTTTTTTTAATACTAAAAAATATAAAATAATTGAAAATGGCACCTTTTGGCTCTCTAAAACACCCGATGTTCCGAGTATGGGATGGGATGCTGCACATAAAAGAGTTTGCACTTATGTCAAATTAGTTAATCTTAAAAAAAATAATTTTTTATGGGTCTTTAATACCCATTTTGATCACTTAGGAAAAGAGGCAAGAATTAATTCATCAAAGTTATTGATATCACAAATTGAAAAATTACTTGATCTCGATAAAGAAAAAATTATTTTAATGGGAGATTTTAACAGCCTTCCTAATAGTGAACCAATAAAAATTATCATGAATAAACTTGAGGATGGAATGATGAACTCAAAAAATAAATTTAAAGGAGAGCTTTCTACATTTAACGGTTTTGAAGTAAATAAAAAAAATGATGGGAAAAGAATAGATTATATTTTTTCAAAAAATTTAAAAATAGATTCCTACAATCATTTATATGACAAGAGGCAAAATTCACTTTATGTTTCTGACCATTTTCCCGTTTTAATTTCTTTCAAAGAATAATGTTACTTTTTTTTTCATATGTTACTTTTTTCGTACTTTTATAAAAAAAAGTAACTTTTGAAAGCTTCTAAATACAAATTAATTTTAAATAGCGCAAAAGATCTCTTTTGGAGATATGGTTTAAATAAAGTTTCCATTCAGGAAATCTGCAAAGCTTCAAGCATAAGCAAAATGACATTTTACAGGAATTTTAAAAACAAAAATGAACTGGCGCTCAAAATATTTAAAGAACTTACTAATAATCAATTTAATTTATATAAAAACATTATGGCTTCAAAAGTGTCTTTCTCAAAAAAAATTAGCGATTTAATAAATTTAAAATACCAGACTTCAAATAATATAAGTAAGGAACTATTTCAAGATATTTATTCTGAAAAGAATAATGATTTGAAAAGCTTTTTACTAGCTTCTCAAAAACAAACACAAAAAGAAATATACAAGGATTTTAAGTTGGCACAAAAAAAGGGAGAGATCAGAAAAGATATTAAAATTGAATTTCTTATATACTTATTGCAAGATGTAAATAAGAAACTTGTTGACCCTAAACTTGTCAAACATTATAATAACGAACAAGAACTTATCATGGAATTAACCAAACATTATTTTTACGGAATATTACCTGAAAAATGAAAAAAAGATTACTATACATATTGTTAAATTTTATAATTATAAATTTAAGCGCTCAAAAAAAAACATATGAATCTGATGGGCTAATTTCTTTACAAACAAATTTAAGTCTTAATAACAGTAAAGGTTATTTTTTAGGCGGAAGATATCTTCCCGAATTTAAATCTATACATATAAAAGACAGTGTTACTTCAACAACTTTTTTAGGGTCTGCTAATTTCTCTTTTTCTAAATTCTTAAATGTTAGCCATTCTGAAAACAACACCAGTTCAGTAAAGCCTTATAGATTCTGGTTTAGATATATTAAAAACAACTTTGAGCTTCGAGCAGGACTTCAAAAAATAGATTTTGGCTCTGCTATTCTTATTAGGCCGTTACAATGGTTCAATCAAATTGATCCAAGAGATCCTCTTAGATTAACAAATGGAGTTTATGGTTTTCTAATTAGGTATTATTTTAAAGATAATTCTAACGTTTGGTTTTGGAGCTTGTTAGGAAATAATGAAAGAAGAGGTTTAGATTTTCTAAATTCAAACAAAAATAAACCTGAATTTGGCGCAAGATTCCAAAAGATTATTCCAAATGGTGAAATAGCAATTTCTTACCATTATAGAAAAACTACTTTTGACCAGCTAAAATTAATTAATCCCTATCAAATTAATCCTGAACAAAGAATTGGTCTTGACGCAAAATGGGACTTAGGAATTGGCTTATGGTTTGAAGCTTCCTATATTGAGAGAATGAAAAAAATTGGACCATATTCTAATCAAGGTTTGCTTTTAGTAGGCTCTGACTACACTTTTAACATTGGAAATGGTCTTAATCTAATTGGTGAACACTTTATAAACTTTTTAGGAGAAAAAAATATAAGCGAAGAGTCTAGTTCAATTTCAGCCACTAGTATATCATATCCAATAAGTTTTATAGGTTCATTAAATGCTTTTTACTACAGACAGTGGAAGAATAACAAAAATACATTCGCGGTTAATTATCAGCACAATTTCAATAAAATTACTGCTTATTTAATAGCAACATACAATCCAAGGTTAAATGAAGAAAGTTTTTTTGAAAACGAAATATTAAATACCTTTGCAGGACCTTCATTTCAACTTTTGTTAACTTACAATCATTAAAGATGACAAATAAAGTAATAGAGCTAAAAAATTTAAGCAAACATTATCCTGTCGCAAACAAAGAGTTTTATGCTTTAAAAAATATCTCTGTAGATTTTAAAGAAGGTGAATTCAGTGGAATTGTTGGTCCCAGTGGCTCTGGAAAAACGACTATGTTAAATATTATTGGTTCACTAGATACTCCCTCAAAAGGATCTGCATTAGTTCTTGATAAAAATATTTCAACCCTAACTCATTCTCAATCTGCTAAGTTAAGAAACCACAGTATAGGTTTTATATTTCAAGTATTTAACTTGCTTCCAGTTTACACTGTTTTTGAAAATGTTGAATTTGCATTGTTACTTCAAAAATATAGTTCGACAGAGAGAAAAGTGATGGTTGACCAAGCTCTTGAGTGGGTTGGCTTATCCAATCACAGAAATAAAAGGCCTGATAAATTATCTGGAGGAGAAAGTCAACGTGTAGCAATTGCAAGAGCAATGGTAAAAAAACCCAAAATACTTTTGGCTGATGAACCAACCGCAAACCTGGATGCTGAGAATGCTCATGGTATTCTCAAAACAATGAAGGAATTAAACAAAGAATTAAATACAACTTTTATTTTCTCAACTCATGACGAAAAGGTTATGAAATATTTAAATCGAATTATTCTACTTAAGGATGGTAAAATTGAAAATGATAAAATGAATAGAAATGCTTGAATTTAAACTTTCTATAAAAAATCTCTTAGGGGCAAAGCTTAGAACTTTTCTAAATTTATTTGTATTATCAATTTCATTTGTTGTAATTATTTTATTAAATAGTCTGATGGATGGATGGGATGATCAAGCAAAAAAAGATTCAATTAATTGGGAATATGGTTATGGTCATCTAATTAATAATAATTACGATCCCTTAGACCCTTTTACGATTAACGATGGGCACTCTAAAATTCCCCAAGGATCTGAAAATTTACTTCCAATTTTAGTTCATCAAGGTTCAATATATCCAAAAGGTAGAATGATTAATATAAAAGTTAATGGCACATTTCCAGAGCAGGATTTATTAAAACTTCCGTTAAATGAAACATTGAAAAGCTCATCAAAATATCCGGTTATAATAGGGAAAAGATTTGCTGAATCAGCTGGATTGAAAGAAGGAGACGATGTTCTATTTCGTTGGAGAGATAAAAATGGGACATACGATGCAAATAATGTTACAATAATTAAAGTTTTTGACTCTAATGTACCTACAATTGATGTAGGTCAATTTTGGATATCAATAAATACATTGTGGGAAATGACTGACCAGAAAGACGAGGCAACTTATTTTGTTGCTAATGAATCTTTTATCGATAAAAAATTTGATGGTTGGACATTTAGGTCACAAGAATCTTTATTAAAAGTTATAACTGATTTAGTTTCACAGAAAAAAATTCAGCAATCTATTGTATACATTTTATTAATGGGAATAGCACTTCTAGCAATATTTGATACTCAAGTTTTATCAATATTTAGGAGGCAAAAAGAAATTGGCACACTCATAGCATTAGGAATGACAAGAAAAAGGGTTGTAAAATTATTTACAATTGAAGGTTCTTTATATAGCATTTTGGCAATTGTTTTTGGTTCAATCTATGGTTCCCCTTTATTCTATCTTTTATACAAAAATGGTTTCCCTGTGCCCCCTGCCGACCAAAAAGTGGGTATTGCAATTAGTGATTTTATCTATCCTCTCTACAGTTTCAAACTAGTTGCTGGAACAATTTTTTTAGTTTTATTGAGCTCGATAATAGTTAGTTTTATTCCAACTAAAAAGATTTCAAAAATGAATCCTGTTTTGGCTTTAAAGGGTAAACTACAATGATTAAATTTTTACTAAAAGGAATCTTGAGGGACAAATCAAAAAGTTTAATTCCCGTATGTGTTATTTCTCTTGGAGTGTTTATAACTGTTTTTATGTCAGGCTTTGTAGACGGTGTTTTATCAGAAATGATTTCCTCAAACGCAAATCTTGATACTGGTCACCTAAAGGTTATGACTAAACCGTACAATGAGAACAAAGATCAACTTCCCAATGACCTTGCTTTACTAGAGATTGATTTATTAATTGAATCATTGGAAAGTGAATATCCTAATTTGGAGTGGGTTCCTAGAATTAAATTTGGAGGTATTTTAGATGTTCCTGATGTAAATGGAGAAACAATAATTCAGGGCCCAGGTATAGGTCTTGGGCTTTCAATTCTTGGAGAAGACAAAGGTGAAATTGAAAGGCTTTCAATAAAAAAATCTATCGTCAGAGGATCAATGCCTGAAAATCCAAATGAAATTTTATTGAGTGAAGTTTTTTCCAAAAAACTAAAAATTAACCCTGGTGATGAAGTGACTTTTTTTGGATCTACAATGGAAGGAAGTATGGTATTTGAAAGTTTTGTTATGAGTGGAACAGTTATGTTTGGAAATCCAGTTTTAGATCGGTCAACTTTCATTGTTGATTTTAAAAAAACACAAATGATTTTAGATATGGAAAATGGTTCAAGTGAACTTTTAGCTTATTTTAAAACAGATTTTTATGATGATAAAACAGCTTTAAAAATTGAATCTAATTTTAATAAAAAATATTTAAAATCGGAGGATGAATTTGCCCCAATAATTCTATCTTTAAGAAATCAAAATGATCTAGGTGCAACTCTTGATTTAGTAGACTCTTTTAGTTTTATATTTATATCAATTTTTGTCATAGCAATGTCATTAGTTTTATGGAATACTGGATTAATAGGTGGCTTAAGAAGATACCAAGAGTTCGGTATAAGACTAGCTCTTGGAGAATCAAAAAAACATGTCTATTCTTTATTAATTATTGAATCAATTATAATCGGTTTTATCGGGTCAACATTTGGAACTGGATTAGGGTTCATTTTGTGCTATTACATGCAAGAAACTGGAATTGATATATCAGAGGCTCTGACAAATTCCGTGGTTATAATTCCTAGTGTTTTAAAGGCAAAAGTTTCGTCAAATTTACTTTACTTAGGTTATATTCCTGGTCTAATTTCTATAGTCTTTGGCACAGCATTGGCTGGCAGAGGAATATTTAAAAGAAACACCTCTAAATTATTTAAAGAACTTGAAGTTTAAAATATACGTCATGAATAAAATTAAATATATATATTCCTTTTTTCTAATTAGTTCTTTATTGCTTGGACAAAGTAAAAATTCATCTGATGAGGCTTTGAGAATAATTAAATTAGTTGATGATAATATGATTTCTGAGACTCAAATAATTGAATCAGAAATGATTGTTTACGGAAAAAGAAAAAGTAGAACTATCAGATCTAAAGGATTTTCTTCTGGCGAATTTAAAAATTTTACAGAATATTTATCGCCTGAAAGAGAAAAAGGAACAAAAATGTTAAAACTTGACGATCGTCTTTGGATTTACTCGCCTACAACAGATAGAATAATTCAAATTTCTGGTCATCTCCTGAGACAATCTGTTATGGGCTCAGACTTATCTTACGAGGATATGATGGAAGAAAGGAAGTTATCGCTTATATACAACTGTAATATAATTGGCTCTGAAGTTTTGGATTCAAGAGACACTTGGAAAATTGAACTCACAGCAAAAAACGATGATGTGTCATATTTTCGCAGAATTATTTGGATTGACAAATTAAGATATGTTCCTCTTCGTTCTGATTTGTTTGCCAAAAGCGGGCAATTACTTAAAACAACTACTTTTAGTGATGTTAAAAAATTGGGTAAAAGATGGTACCCAACAAAGATGAATTACAAAGATGTTTTGAAATCNGGAAAGGGCACAGANTTTATAATTTTAAATATAGATTTTGATAAAAAAATTCCTGATAATTATTTTTCTAAATCNAGTCTTAAAAAGTAATTCTTTATAAATATTAAGTTCTANTTTATAATTAAATATTATTATATTTAAGANTATCACAACATTTTGGAAAAAANTTTATTTAAAAAAGTTATTGTAGGATTTGCCTTTTCGCCCAACTTAAGGGCTAACGTTTTTGAATCAATACGATTAGCAAAAAATTTTAACGCCAAACTATTTTTTATACATGTAGGGGAAAAAACTGATAAAAAAGAGAAAACTTTCAATGAAATTATAAAAAGCTCCTCTGTCTCATCAAATAATATTGAAATTCTATGGAGAAATGGTGATCCTGTAAAAGTTATTTTACTAGCCTGTGAAGAATTTAAAGTTGACTTGTTGCTGTTAGGTGCCCTAAAAAGGGAAAATGTTTTTAAATTTTACATGGGCTCTATAGCAAGAAAATTAACTCGCAAGGCTCCTTGCTCTGTACTTTTATTATTGGACCCCTCAGAAAAAGAAAAGCCTACACAACATATTGTTGTTAATGCCTTTGAAAGTGTAAATGACAAAAAAACTGTAAGCTCATCGTTAATTTTTGCTAATAGTTTTAATGTACAAAAAGTTACTTTAGTGGAGGAAATTAATAGTTTAAATTTGAATTTATCTGTTTATGATGATAAAAGTCTAATTCAAACAACACTAAAAAAAGAAAAAATTAAAAAACAAGAGGAAACAAGAGTGTCAGAAATTTTAAACCAAATTCCTGATAAGTTAAAAAGTAATGTTAAAATACAAACACAAAGTATATTTGGCACAAGAGGTTATTCCACTGGCCACTATGCGAAAGTTGTAAGAGCTGACTTATTAATTATGTACTTTAATGAGAAAAAGACCTCCATTTTATCAAAATTTTTTCCAAAGGATTTAGATCATATTTTAGGGGAATTGCCAACTAATGTTTTAATTCTGAAAAATTAATTTATGTCAAATACTAATCAGAATAATTTTATGCTTCAACTTCCTAGAAATATTTTTTCTGGTTTTGTTGTTTCGTTGGTAGCTCTTCCTCTTGGTTTAGGTCTAGCTTTAGCTTCAAATGCACCTCCCATTTCTGGAATAATTGCTGCTATTGTTGGTGGTATTGTGTGTGCAATTTTTGGTGGGTCACAGTTAACAATAACTGGGCCTGGTAATGGCCTTGTTGTTGTTGTTTTGTCATCAATTGCAATATTAGGGGGGGATGATCTATACGCTGGATATTTATATACTCTTGCCGCAATAATTTTCTCAGGAGCTTTTCTAATATTTTTTGGGTTATTTAGATTAGGTGCAATTGGTGAATTTTTTCCCTCTTCTGCATTACAGGGTATGCTTGCAGCAATAGGTCTTGGAATACTTGCGAAACAATTTCATGTTATGTTAGGTTTTACTGATTCTAAAGGTAGCACCGTAGAGCTTTTACTAACAATACCCAATAGTTTCATTAGAATTTTTCAAAACCCCTCAAAAGAAATTTTACTTGCTGCATTCATAGGTTTGTTTAGTCTTTTTATTCTGTTTTTTTACAGTAGAATTAGAAATAAATTTTTAAGTTTAATTCCTGCTCCTATGTGGGTTGTTCTTCTTGCTATTGGGTTGAATTATTATTATGATATAATTATTAATTCGGAATATCCTATTGATAAAAGTCTTTTAATCTCATTTCCTTCTGATGTTCTAAATTCTTTTCCTTTTCCAAATTTTGATAAAATTTTTCAAATGGAATTTTGGAGTGTTGTTTTATCTTTAACCTTAATTGCAACAATTGAGTCTCTTTTAAGCATAAAGGCCGTTGATAAACTTGATCCTCAGAAACGGAGATCTAATATCAATAGAGATCTTTTAACATTAGGTGGAGCTACTGTAATAAGTGGTTTTATAGGTGGATTAAATGTGGTCACTGTAATCGCAAGAAGTTCAGTTAATGTAAATAATGGAGGGAGCAATCGTTCTTCTAATTTTTTTCACGCTATTTTTTTATTGCTATTTATCTTTCTTTTTAAAGATCAAATTCAAAGAATCGCTTTACCTGCTCTTGCAGCAATTCTTGTTTACACTGGTTACATGTTGTCTTCTCCTCAAAATTTTATTCGTATACTAAAAATAGGAAAGGAACAATTATTAATTTTTTTGATAACTCTTGTAACTTCAATAATTAGCGGAATTATATTTGGTATTTTAATTGGAATTATCTCTACTTTTATTATTCATGTTTTTATAAATAATTCATTTTTTCTTTTTTCTAGAAATATTTTAAAACCTAATATTCTTATGTATAAAGAGAATGAAACAGGTAATTATTATGTCAGTGTTAAGAACTTCTGCAGTTTTTTGAATTTTTACAAACTTAAAAATAAAATAGACCAGATTCCAGAAAATGAACATGCAATAATTGACTTTTCTCTTTGTGAATTTGTTGACCATACTGTAATGGAAGGAATTAATGATTACAGAAGAGTTTTTAAAAGAAAGGGAGGCGTGTTTGAAATTATTGGTTTAGACGTACATTTAACAGATACTCAACACCCATTTGCAATAAGAAAAAGTCTTCCAATAAAAGATTTCTTTTCTATCAATAAAAATCTTACCAAAAGGCAACTCTCTTTGGAAAAACTTTCTAAAGTTTTAGGCCTGACATATGATTCTGACCGGTCCTCTGAATTCAGGTCTCTTGATAAGTTTATTTATTTTAAAACTAAAGTTATAGATTATCAAAATAATCAACTTTCAAGTGAAAAAAATAACTTTTCATTTTTTGATCTATCATACAGCGAAGGTGCCTTTATTGCAAGACAAGAATTGAAAGCTTCTTTTTTACTTATTAATTTAAAACATAACATTCCGTCTTTTATTTTAGACAAAGAAAGTTTTCTTTACTCAATTAACGAACGATTTGGATATAATGACATTGATTTCAAAAAACACCCTGTTTTTTCAAATAAATTTTTCCTTTCAGGGGCTAACGAGAGTGCAATCAGAAACTTATTTGACTCAAGTCTTATACTTTTTTTTGAAAAAAATCAATCTTATTACATCGAGTCGCGAAATTCTCAGCTATTAATAAAAGGTAGAGATCGATTTATGAGTATTGAAGAAATAAAAAATTTATTAACTTTTGCTACCGAATTAGTTTCAATTTTAAAAAATTTCAAAAATGAATAACCCTATTATACTTTATATTATGATTACTTCTTTTATAACTACAAATTCTTTTTCTCAAAAAACAATTGGTTCTATTGATAGAATTGAAAAAGAAATAAATTCTTTAATAGACAAGAACACTAAAATTGAGGTTTTGGCTGATGGATTTGATTGGTCTGAGGGGCCAGTTTGGTCAAATGAACTTAATGGTCTTCTATTTAGTGATGTTCCACAAAATAAAATATATTTTTGGAA